>JBGTHR010000001.1:0-13504 GCA_041746095.1 Gammaproteobacteria bacterium
AAGGCCAAGCTGAAAGACTACGGTGTGGATGAAAAAACTGATGTCTGATTGTGATGAATAGGTACCTTAGTAAGCTAACTGGAAAACTGAATTGACTACTGATATGCATATGTTAAAGATACGATACGCATGTTTTTTCACTGCTTGTATTATGTTAGCGCTAATACAGCAGAGTTGTGCAGTATTCTCACCGCAGAATGAAAAAAGTGAATCGGGCCAGCAGACGCTGCAAGCAACCAGCGAACTAGGAGACGAAACTCAGTCGGAGGCGGATAGAAATCGTATTCTCAGTGAAGGCTACAGCCAATTATATGAAGCGGCTTCAAGTCTAAAATATCTCGATGAGGCGCTTATTCTCAAATTTGAATCTGATGCTGTGGGAAATTTCGCTAATGATGCTGCGGATTACTTCGCCCAACTCAAAGGTGAGCTAGAACAGCTTGTTAAAGATTATCCTTCGTTGTCACTGGATGATAACGGCTTGCCGTTGCTGGAGAAAAAAACACGAAGTGCGGCGCAAAAAAATCGCCTTAAGAGCGTCGCGCCTGTCACTGGCCGCACCGGCGCAGAGTTTGAGCGTACTCTGTTGCTGACTCTTTCCGGTGCGTTCAATCACCTACGGTTGCTGGCGCTTGTCATGCAGGATGAGGAAAAGAGCGAACAACGAAAGGCATTTCTAAAAGTTGTCCAGCAGAACTTCGACCGGTTGTATGATGAAGACATAAAATTGCTAAACGAGGAGTATTTTTGTCATTAAGATACTCATCAAAGTAACGAGTAATATTAGCCTGATCCGGTATTTTCTGAATACCAAAAGTTGAGTTCGTGACCGATTATCGCTGATGCGGCAAATCGAATTTCAGGCTAATACGCACTTTTTAGATTTATAATATTTGCTTTCATATAGTTCAAATAATGTGCTGAATGTTGCTTCCCAACTGAAATGTTTCTCAACGTGCCTGCGGGCATTCGCTCCAAGCTGCAAACGCTCGTTGTAGGCGCGCAGCATTAAATCGGACATCACAGCAGTATTATCGACTGGCGCAAGAAACCCGAGTCCATCAACCACGCGTTCTCTGAGCGCGCCGGCATTTACTCCAACAACGGGCAGGCCACTCGCCTGGGCTTCAATGACAGAAAGACCAAATGTTTCATGCGGTCCTGCAGTAACATAGACATCAGCAGAGGCAAGCAGACCGGAAAATAGTGCGATATCTCTTTGAAAGGGCAGTATGTGAAGCCGAGGCTCACGCCTGGATAGATATGTAAGCTCATCAAGCAACGGGCCGTTGCCGACGAGAACAAGATGCGCATTGATTTTTTCTGCCAGTTGCGCATGCGCCTCGATTAACGTCCTGACATGCTTTTCGCTATCCAGTCGGCCAGCATATATAAATATAGGATCTGTGGTGTTAATACCCAGGTCGGCGCGAAGAGTGAGGTTTCGACGTCTCGGGTGAAACTGATTGAGATCGACACCCAGTGGAACGATTTCGACGTGATTAATTCCATATTCCCGAACACGATTTGCCTGTGCATGCGCTGCGGCAATCACCAGATCACAACGTTTGAGAATAGATGCGATGTACTCTTCGACACCGGTCTCCGCGGCTCCCGCGATTCTTAATCCTAATCGCTTGAAAATTCTACTGCGCGAGCCGAGTCCTTCAGCAAGCACATTGCGCAACGGCGCGCCTACATAGGCATCTGCAATGTCCGTGTGTATATACCCTGCTATCAAACAGTTTTTACCTCGTTGGATTTGTGTCTTGCGGTAGGAGAACGCCGCCCATGGACACATATAAAAGCTCGCAAGCTCAATAATGTTAACCTGACTGATATTCAGGATTTCTTTAATTTTACTCGGTCGCCAGAAGAAGCGGTACGGCGCGCAGCCCGGTATAA
The DNA here is from genome assembly GCA_041746095.1 of Gammaproteobacteria bacterium. Lineage (GTDB taxonomy): Bacteria > Pseudomonadota > Gammaproteobacteria > JBGTHR01 > JBGTHR01 > JBGTHR01. Next base: position 1,906 of record JBGTHR010000001.1, read on the forward strand.
CCGGACTGGCAATACGATAGGTAGTCAGGCGGCCTGACTTTTCAATTGCGTCTTTTTCGCCTGGAACAATGATGATGTGCTCATGGTCGGTATTTTCAAGCAGATAGTTTCGTTTCTGATCAATATACCGCCGAATTCCACCGCTTGATTCAGTGTAAGAAAACGTCAGATCGCAGTGGCGCATTAAGATCGAGACTCAATAGTGGTGAATTTCTCCGCCTGATGTTGCTGTAACTGCCTGTTTGCAAGACGGATTCTATGCGCTGGCTAATGATTCGCTAAACTCCTAGCCTGATCGCGGCAATTTTACTAGCATAGGGCGAGGTTTAATACGGCCCATTATACGGAAACTCATGAAATATCCATCTCCACCACGCCTGATTATTGCGGTTGTCGTTATGCTGCTACTGACAGGAATACTGGCTCTGGCGCTGAATGCATTCGATCTATTGTTCTCCATGTGGGAACGTCTGCATATAGCTTCTCCCGGTCTTGCCATTCTCTATGCATCCTTTCTGGTTGTGTTTTTTGCCGCTGGCATTGTCCTGCTGGTCTGGTTGTTGCTACCCAGTAAGCCACGTCGAGCCCGTCAATCTCCCGTCCCACCGTCTGAAGACACGTTACGCGATGATCTGGTGCGGCATGTGGAGCAGGGTATAGATGTCAGTAAGGCAAATGAGGAAATGCTGGTGCTGGAGCAGCGCCGCTCTGCGGGTCAGGTATATGTGGCTATTTACGGCGAGATCAGCAGCGGCAAGAGTTCACTGATTGCGGCATTGATTCCAGACAGTGAAATCGCAATTGATGTGCGCGGAGGCACCACGCAGGCGGTGAAACATTATCAGTGGCATGCGGATTCCGGAGATCGAATAATTTTGGCCGATGTGCCTGGCCTGAATGAGGTCGAGAATCCTTCTGCGCAGGCCTCTGCAAGAGAAGAAGCATTGCGTGCGCATATTGTCATCTATGTGTGTGACGGTGATCTGACACGTGATCAATGGAGCGAGATTCAGCATCTGGTGGAATTTAATAAACCGTTGATTGTTGCCATCAACAAGGCGGATCGATATTCAGACTCCGATCTACAGCGCATTAAAGATCAGATCAAGCAGCGCTTTGCTGCCTTGAATCCGGTTGATGTGGTCAGCGTACAAGCGGGTGGTGAGGAAGAGATCGTTGAGGTATCCGCTAGTGGTCAGGAGAAGACTCGACAGCGGCCAAGGCCAGCAAAGATAGAGTCACTGGTGAACGCGTTGCAGAACCAGATTTCTTTACAGGGCGACCGGTTGAATGGATTACGTGATACCGCGGTTTTCCGGCTGGCTGCTGGCAAGCTTGATCAGGCCGTCAGTGAACATCGTCGAAAATCAGCGCAGCAACTGGTAGAGAAATATACACGCCGTGCGGTGATAGGGGCGCTGGCCGCGATTACACCGGGGTCGGATCTGGTAATACAGGGCGCACTCGCGACTAAATTTGTACGCGATGCATGCGCGTTGTATGAAGTGCCGGTGCGGCAGATTGAGATCGATGAATTGCTCAAATCCGCAACACATCGCATCAAGGGCTCATCGGCATTAGTGCTCGCCATTTCCGGCAATGCCTTCAAGGCCTTCCCGGGGATTGGAACCGTGACCGGTGGACTGATGCATGCAGTGGCCTATGGACTATTGTTTGACACGCTTGGCAAATCGCTGGTCACAACATTACACACACGCGGCGAGCTGGCAACTGAACCCACGCTCAAGGTTATGGAGGTAAGTCTACGTGAAGATCTGGCAGCACGTGCAGGGCGTATTGCGAAAATTGCCCTTGAGGCGCGCGGCAAACAAGAACACTGAGCTGGATTCATCACCGGTCGGCAGTGATCTGCACCTGTGGAAGGCCAAGGATAGCCTGCGCGCGTTGTTGAATGATGAGCATGTGCCAAATACCGTGCGTGAATCATTGTCACAGGATTTCCAGAGCCTGGAAGGTATGCTTGCCAAACTGGAGCACGGGCATATTCATATCGCCGCATTTGGGCGTGTCAGCGTCGGCAAGTCATCACTGCTCAATGCGCTGATGGGTGAACCGCATTTTTATGTCAGTCCACTGCATGGCGCCACGCAGCAGTCGCAAATGCAGCCATGGAGAGAGGCGGAAGAAGGTGGTATATATTTCATTGATACTCCCGGAATCAACGAGATCGATGGGGAGATACGGGAAAAGATTGCCCATGAGGTTTCTGAACGCAGTGATCTCGTGCTGTTTGTGGTTGAAGGCGATATTACCGATTCAGAATTGAAGGCGCTGCATCAGCTGGCGCGTGAGTCGCGGCCTATGTTGCTGGTGCTCAATAAGGCCGATAGATACACCAGTGACGAGCGTTCACAATTACTGTTCCATATTTCACAACGTGTACAGGGTGTGATTGATGCCGATAATGTGATTGCCTGCTCCGCTTCACCTGCAGAACGCATCTATGTGGAGATCGACAAATCCGGTCTTGAACGTGAAGTCAGGCGCCAGCCAGCACCTGATATTCAGGCGCTAAAAGACAGACTCTGGGTAATACTGGAGAGTGAGGGCAAGACACTCGCCGCCTTAAACGCCAGTCTGTTTGCCGGGCGTCTCAGCGACCAGATTGCCGAGCGCATCGCGCTGGCGCGTCGAGAAGTCGCGGATCGTATCGTGAGAAATTATTGCCTGGGCAAAGGCATTGCGGTGGCTATCAACCCTGTGCCCGTAACTGATCTGGTGGCGGCTGTGGCGCTGGATCTCAGTCTGGTGGTGCACCTCAGCCGAGTATACGCACTGCCGGTCACAAGACGCGAGGCGGGTTCCCTGATTCGAGTGATCATCGCGCAAATGGCGATGCTGATGGGCGCGATCTGGGGGATACATCTGGTCTCATCCACATTGAAGATTGCCAGTGCGGGTATTTCCACCGCATTGACCGCAGGCACCCAGGCTGCGGTCGCCTACTATGCTACCTATGTGGTTGGCCGCGCTGCGGAGCGTTATTTCATCAAGGGTAAATCCTGGGGAAAAGATGGCCCCAAAAAGGTGGTGCAGGAGATTCTGGATAGTATTGATCGTGACTCCATTCTCGAACAGGCGCGCAAGGATATAGGTATACGCTTAAAGGGGAGCAAGAGCTGATGCGCGGACTGGTTTATCTATCGGCGTAGTACATATACGAGAGATCATGCATGTAATCTGAAATCGTTTGACGTAAATTCAGCGGGATTCACGGACAGCATCGGGTTTGATAGCCATAATTTACAGCTTTCTGAAGCTCGAGCTACCGGCTATGCATGGCGCCCCGGATCACCGCTTGCGCTATGCGCATAACGCCCAGCCCGAATGCAGCGGTCACCGGTGTCAGAGCAATTGGGTTAGGCAACTCCGCTCTCTATGGCGACGGCAGATTTGGCGCAGTGTCTGGTTGACAGGCTTCGGCTTCACGGAAGTTATGCGGTAAACGATTGTGGATGGCGGTCGCCGCGATTGCGGCATGCCCGAGCGCGACACTTATCTGATTGAGCCCGCTGACTACGTCGCCGATCGCATAGAGGCAATCGACGGTGGTCTGCTGCTTCGCGTCGACGATCAGTTCATTGTCGTCGTCCACTCGTGCACCGAGTTCGATGGCAAGTTGCGATTGCATGTCGCCGCCGAGCACCGGATACACTGTGTCAAAGCGGTGGCTATCGCCGTCGTCGAACCTGATCGTGCAGCCGCCGTCCTGAGCGTAGTGCAGCGTGTGAGAAGCCGGCAGGACCGCCACGTGGGCATCACGCGCTAATGCCGCGCATTCGCCCGAGGGTTCGCCCGAGTCCGAGCACACGGCCGTGACCTGGCGCGAAAAGGTGCGCAGGAACAACGCATGGCGGATCGCCTCGTCGGCCGGGCCGTATACCGCGATAGCTTCATCACTGGCCTCGTAGCCATCGCAGACGGCACACAGGCGAATCGCGCCCGCAGCGATTGCCTGGGAGAGCGCCCCCGCAGAGCCCTCGACCTGCGGCATACGGTCGAGTATGCCGGTAGCTAGCAGCACGTGGTGCGCATGATAGCGCTGCCCCTGGTCATCGATGGCAACGAAATGGCCGCTGTCGCGTTGCAGCGTAGTGATACGTCCAGATATGATTTGCGCACCGTAACCTTCAGCCTGGATGCGCAACTTCTCCAGCAACTCGGACCCACCGACGCCAAAGGGAAAACCAGGACAATTATGACTTTTCGGAATCCAGCGCGCACGGCTGGCGCCGGCATCGACTACTACGATGCAGCGATGAAAGCGTGTGAGATAGGTCGCCGCGACCAGTCCGGCCGGGCCTGCGCCGATGATCAGGGAATCGAGGATCTCTTCGTTGGACATAGCTATTTAGAATATCCTTAGAATTGGTGGAAAATGTTAGGGGCATTGAACTGTCATCTTATAGCACATGGCAGTTCAGAGTTCACACCGACTCGTCACGCGCGCCTGTAAAATGCTGGACCGAAGCATAGACGCTGATGATGAAATCCAGATTATCGTCAGCATAAAGTGAGCCACATGAATGGTGATGACATATCTTGTATCATATGTGTCGAGTGCAGAGCCTTCGACTACAGTACAATCTGTTGCAGTAGATCATTGATGTAATTCTGGTTTGTTTTAAAACGCACCAGACATCACTGGCCTTGAACAGTCTAAACGCGCTATGCTTCCCACATTGCTGATTCACCCCAAGGTGCAACATTGCAAACCAATCGAACTACCTTCCTTCGGCAAATAATGGATTGGCGCGCCGCGTTCATGGCCGGCATCGTTGCCGGCATAGTATTCGCGCTTTTGAACATGGGCCTCGCAAGTTACTACCTGGGAAACCCCAATTTGCCGCTACAACTTTCAGCAGCCGTCATTCTGGGACCAAACGCGCTGCCGCCTGCAGGCGTCGGTGGGAGCGTCTATGCCGCCGGATTCTTTCTGCACATGGCGCTCGCCATCGCGTTCGCATGCTTGATCTCATTCTGTCTGCATCGCTGGGGAATTCTAGTCGGCATTGTCGGCGGTGCGATATTTGGTCTGGCGCTCTATGCGATCAACTACTACCTGGTTGCGGACGCATTTCCATGGCTCGCGCCGCTACGCAGCTGGATTATGGCATTTTCGCACGTCATATTCGGTGCGACCGCTGGCGGAGTTTACGAAGCGCTGGAGCGCGATCGCTTCGAGCATGTTCACACCTAAGAAAGGCTCACTCTGAATTGCAGCATGGGTAAAATACGCCTGATTATCATGTTTGTGATTGCGGGATTATCCGTTTTCTCGTTTTTCAGCAAAACTTCGGTTAATCCAATAACAGGCGAATCGCAGCGCATCAGCCTGACCAAGGAGCAAGAAGTCGCCATGGGATTGCAGGCCGCGCCAGAGATGGCAGCCCAATTTGGCGGTCTATCTACCGATGAACGTATACAACAACGCGTGAAAGCGCTAGGCAAGAAAATTGTCGCGCTAAGCATCGCGGCGCAGAGCGGCTATCCGTTCGATTTTCATGTGCTCGCGGACGACCAAACCGTGAACGCATTCGCGCTGCCCGGCGGACAGATTTTCATCACACTCGCATTATTGTCGCGCTTGAAGACTGAAGATCAACTGGCGGGTGTGATAGGCCACGAGATCGGCCATGTGATCGGTCGCCATTCCGCCGAACACATCGCTAAACAAGAACTGACGCAAGGACTCACCGGCGCGGTGGTGATGGGTTCTGGCTCATATGAAATCGCTCAAGTCACACGTATGGTCGGCGGCCTGATCAATATGAAATATGGTCGCGGGGATGAACTCGAAGCGGACAAGTTCGGCATGTGCTTTATAAAAGATGCCGGCTACGATCCGGCCGAACTGGTCGATGTGATGAAAATTCTCGCTGACGCAAGCGGCGGTGCACCGAGTGCTCCTGAATTCGCTAGCACGCATCCGGCGCCTGAAAATCGCATGCAACAGATCGAAGAGCACTTGCAAAATTTAGGGCAAGTTTGCACTTTTAGCTCCATCCCGCAGCAGTAGTTCGTACTCATACCCCACGCCGCGCATGAATTTCGCCCTCGAACTTATGTCAGACAGACGATATTTGCCTTAACTATCCCCTACATAATTCGCACACCATCTACTTTAACGTCAGACAAAACTGCGATAAGGTTAATCTAAACATACTCCAACCATGTAAAGGTGGTGAATATCACCACTCTCTTAAAGAAAAACCTAACTTGCTGATTAATCCATAGTTAAATTTTGGCCTTTATCTTGCTTATATCAATTAGCTATTTCAGATTAATGTGATTACGAATGAAAGCATATCGAGTGTTAGGTGACTGGTCGCCTTTTAATCGAGATGAATTGCAACGGCAGTGGTGCAAACTCGCAAATGATGATCTAGATGAGATATATGGAAGTCATCAGCTATTGGTGGAGATACTGCAGAAACATTATGAACTAATAGCTCTAGAGGCCGAACTCGCAATATTCTACTGGGAAGTGCGAACTTTAACGTAATTTTAATGTTTGATTTTTTGTTTTCGTCGCTTTACATGATTAATAAGATGAATCTGATAACAGAATTTGAAGATTGTATAAAATCCGAAGAGTTCCCTTGTGTCGGCGCAAAAGCGAGGCTGTAAATTAAAGTGTATAACTGCTCATTATTAATTATCTTCGATATGGAGAACAATGATGAGTGACAATGAATCAAGACAAGATAAAAGCCCTGGCAGCCGAACTTGTCAAAGAGATAAAGACCCCCTGAAGACCAAAATGAATGAAACGATTACCAGGATAAAACACCTCTTTCATCGCTTCATTTGCATGTAATTTAGACAGCACAAATCTCATAACAGGAAAGTTATGATCACGAAAATAAATAAACAACAGCGGTTAGTCGTCGTCGCAAACCGTCTGCCATTTACACTCAAGCATGACAATGATGAGTGGCGGGTTGAGCACAGCACTGGCGGACTTGTCACTGCAATGGAACCGCTGCTTAAAAACTCAGACGGTATATGGATTGGCTGGCCTGGCGACAGCGATAATCTTGATGATCCGCAAAGGCTCAAGCTGCTTGATGATAGAGGCAGGCTCGAAGGCTGCTTTGCCGTTGATCTTTCACCCGAAGTCTCGTATGGCTTTTATGAGGGCTATTCTAATCAGACATTATGGCCCTTATTTCATCAATTCCCATCCTTGCTCAAGTTTACCCCGGAGTACTGGCATGCATATGTGGAAGCGAACCGTTGTTTCCGAGACATGATCCTTGAGCACTTACAACCCGATGATCTTATCTGGATTCACGATTATCAATTGATGCTGCTGCCACAGATGCTGCGAGAGGCGGCGCCTGCAGCAAGTATTGGCTTTTTTTTACATACACCATTTCCATCATCGTCCATTTTCCGTCTGTTGCCACGCCGTGAAGAGATGCTACAGGGCCTGCTTGGCGCCGATTACATTGCGTTTCACACTTATATTTATCAGCAAAACTTTCGCAATTCTGTGCTGCGTATCCTCGGACTTGAAAGTCGAATGGATAGTGTTAAATTTGGCGCCCGCGCCGTACAGCTTGACGCACTACCCATCGGCATTGCGCCAGATCAGTTCACAGACATTTTGGCGCATGATGAAGAAACCAAAGACCAATTGAATAGATTAAAACAGCGCTTTCCGAATCGCCGCATTCTGCTCGGCGTTGATCGACTCGACTACACCAAGGGCATCCCCGAACGACTGCGCACCTATCGACGATTGCTTACCGAGAACCCAGACCTGCGCGGGCAAATTGTTCTAATCCAGGTCGCCGTACCCTCGCGTGAAGATATACCGATGTATAAGGAGTTGCGCCATGAAGTAGACGAACTGATTGGGCAAATAGACGGTGAATTCAGTACACCTGACTGGACTCCCATCGTCTATATTCGCCGCAACATTCCTCGCCCTGCGCTTGTGGCGCTCTATGCGGCCGCTGACTTGGCATGGATTACACCGCTGGCCGACGGTCTCAATCTCGTTGCTAAAGAATATGTAGCCTGCCAGAAAGGCAGAGCTGGCGCACTCGTTCTGAGTGAGTTTGCAGGCGCCGCCTCCGAAATGGGTGAAGCATTTCTCGTCAACCCATATGATGATGAACGTACCGCTGAGATCATAAAATCCGCCCTCTCTCAATCCGACGACGAAAGACGCGAAAAAATGGCAGCCCTGCACAAGCGCGTGGTCCACAATAATGTCTTTAAATGGAGCGAGCGTTTCCTGACTGGCTTATGTGAGGCAGCTACTGCAAGGATCGAAAATATTTCAAACAAGCCCCAGGCGTTACCTGTCGCAGAAATCGTTGCAGCGTATCGCAAGTCAACTAAGAGACATTTACTACTCGATTATGATGGAACGCTGGTTTGCTTTTCCAAACGTCCGCAAGATGCTGTTCCCACCTCGGACCTGTCGCCGTTACTGACACGGCTCGCAGCTGATCCGTCTAATTCGGTCGCGATTGTATCAGGCAGATCATGCGCAGATCTGGAACGCTGGCTGGGCGATATAGAAGGTCTATGGCTGGCGGCTGAGCATGGCGCGATAATTCGTTCACCAGTAACAATGGCGTGGGAAACTTTCCGCGAAAATTACTCGGATGAATGGAAAGAACGTGTACGCCCCATACTCGAACATTTTGTTGATCGCACGCCAGGGAGTTTAATTGAGGTGAAAGAGTTCGCGCTGGTATGGCATTATAGAATGGCAGATCCAGTATTTGGCGCATGGTTGGCAAACGAGTTAGTCTCGACGCTGGAGCAGCTGTTGGCGGAAACCGAATTACGCGCATTACACGGCAATAAGATTGTTGAGGTCAAGCCCGTCTGGGTCAATAAAGGTGAGGTGCTTAAGCGACTTGCGCATGTTGCTCCCGAACCGGACTTTTTGCTTGCAGCTGGCGATGACCGTACCGATGAAGACCTCTTTGCATGCATGCCTGAAGATGCCTGGTCGATGCATATTGGAGATCAAGATTCGAGAGCGAGGTTCTGCCTGGGGAACCCCAAGGATCTGCGGCAACTTCTTGGCAGATTCATAGAAACGAATGTATGTTAAGCGCAACGGTCGCTTACACGGGTGACATATCAAGCCGAAAGGTTTTTTTTAGGACCAGCAAACCGCTCTGTTGATCATTCGTTTTCCAGTCTCAATATCCGGGTTGGTCAGATCCTCATTGGTGATTTCCCATTCAGATAATTCGGCTTGCGATTCTTCCTCTGTCAATTCATATCGTTCCTGGAGTTTTTTCAGTAAGACCTCGTGACTGCCATTGATTTCTTCCAGGTCTTTCTCGGTCAATAAATCCCATTGAGTTAGCACATCGTCGTGATTAAATTTCGGCCATTCGCCCTACCTGATCCTGTCTCATGAGTAAGTCCCTCGTTTTAATTACAATACTTATGTGGCAATATTCAGGCCAACACATATGTTCATTCAGCAAATTATTAAGATAAAAAATAGAAGATATATGCTGCCGCAGTGTTGCCCGAACTTCAAAACAGTGCATGGTCGCTTTAAACGATAGTGCAGACCGCCATGGTCTGCGCAGATATGAATGACGCCGATTGGTCACACAGTTCTTCGTCAGTATATGGTGGGGGTCGTTGCCTTATGATTCTTTGGAAATCTGTTCCCGGCTTTGCGCCACTTGCTACTTGCTACTTACTACTTGCTACTATCAACTTCTACTCAAGTAATTTCAGGTGGGCACTGGTTTGATTACTTCAGGGATCAATGATCGCTGCAGGGATATAGCCGGGAGTTATTGCTCAAAGTGTTTTTAGGACGTTCTATTTCAGCGATGAATAATAAGCTGCGATAACCCTGATCTGATCCGGCTTTAATTTTTTACCGATGGCAGACATGACATGAGCATAAGTTGTGCCGCCACGGTCTCCCTTATTCCACAATTCAAGCTGAGTAATAAGGTATTCTTCGTATTGTCCTGCAAGTTTCGGAAACAGCGGGTTGTCTGAAACCACATCGGGACCATGACAATGATCACATGCTGGCACGCCTTGATGGGGGATGCCTTGTTTGACGATCTCTTCACCACGTTCGCGCGTCTGTGCATCCAAATTTGTTGAGTGAATTGCACTAGGCGTTATTTCATTCTGATTTGCGTAATAGCGGGACAGTTCACGTATCTGATTATCATCCAGCCCCGCTACTGCCTGCTGCATAACGCCACTAGGCCGTTCGCTATTTGCATAGCCTGTGAGCGTTGCATGAATGTACGCTTCGCTCATGTGAGTCAGCCGGGGAAAGGCCCCGGTATCACTTCCCGTTCCATCATAGCCATGACAGCGCGCACATCCCTCGATCGTTTCTCTGACGTTATCGCTCAGTGCGTTGAGATGCACCTCATCTTGACCTTCGGCTGTCTCACCGAAGGCCAGCTGTTGGTATGTCTGTGGTTTCATGTCCGGCAGACGCCGCAGAAACGCAACCATTGACCAGACTTCATCGTCGCGTTTCTGAGTAGGCCATGCTGGCATGCCTGTATATTTGACGCCATGTTTGACGATCCAGAACAATTCGTTCGTTTCCCATTTAGTGATTTTTGACGTAAGGTGAGGTGGTTGAGGCGTCATCTGCTTTACTAGGATAGAGCGTTCTTCACCAGGCGCACCATGACAAGGAGCGCATGCTGAGACATAGTGCCCGGCGCCAAGCAAAATCTTAGCCGGATCATCCAGGGGGGGCTGTTTGTAACCGATGGAATAGGTGCGCACTGATTTGCGCATGGTGAAATGAAGGAACCAGTCGGTGATTGCCCAGTGACCGGAGCTGGCGCCGACAGGAATAATCCCCGACCAGGCAATCAACAGTCCGCCAACAGCGAGTACCACACCGATCAAGCCACCTTTGATAAGCTTGCCTTTCATGACGATCCCTGACTTCCAGACTGATCATTCGCGCGAGTGTTAGCACGTAATAGTCCTGCCATCAGCACCAGTCCACCGATGAGATAGACCGAGCCGCCGCCGATCAGCATGAGCAGGCCGCCAATCTGCTGATCCTTCAGCGCGTTAATGCCAATCACTTCGGCATCATGTATATACAGGACACGGGGCGCCAGGGTCAGTAACGCACCCAGCAGGGTCATGTGCATTGATGTCAGCAACAGGCCAATGATGCCGGCGCTGGCCTGTGTCGAACGTTTTTCCGGTTCTCCACCGAATGCCGATAACCAGACGAGCAGCGCCGCGAACAGGAACATGGCTTGCTCCACGACAAGCCCCCAGCCGGTATGCCGCGCGATGTGATGCATCGCTGGAGTGTGCCATGACCATATAACAATGAGTTCTATGACCGATGCCGGGATCGGTGCAAACCAGCGGGGCAATACGCGGACCGGATCCAGGCGCGTCTGCGCAATACCTACCGCGATCAATGGCGCCGCCACTGCGACTATCGCAACATGCATGCCCATATGTGCGAAGAATGTATGCGGGGTCAGTTCTCGCAATGGGCCTAGCCATGCCACTGCCAGTACAGCGAGTCCCCCTGTCAAAAGTGCATAATGCATCAGTAGCAGTTCTCAAAGAA
>JBGTHR010000002.1:0-2521 GCA_041746095.1 Gammaproteobacteria bacterium
GCTGTGACTTCTCCGATAACTGGATCAGATAGTTGAGCGCAGTATGATGAAGCAGACCGTAACGGTTATATAGAATATCTGACTTGCATTACGCCGAGACGAGAAGTACGCAATGCGCATAACAAACATCCGTTTAAGCCGTTATAAGAACTTCATGATCTTTATTGCGCCAGTCATACACTGGCCGAACATGCGTCTGGCATCACTTCCGATGATACTCAGAGCACTGGCTATGTACGGCACGCCAGTTAGCGCGCATTTTCAGGAAATTACACCCTCGAACGACGTGTTGCTGAAGGTGGGAGCGCAGCGCTTGAGCTTGTCTTCGCCCATCCCATGGGTGGTGGACCAAATATGGAGATGGTCAAACCCGAGCATTTCGGAGCCAGGATCGGGGACACCGTAATCGACCTGACAGGCTCGTTAATGGGAAAAAGTTTGAGGATAAAACCGCATGGAGCGAACTTCAGGAACCTGGGGCCGCCATATTTTTTGTCGAGCCACAGCCTTACTGGGAACCCGCCAAAAAAAAGTATATCGTGCACTATGCGAGGGTTGTGGTTTATTTCTATGCCTCGAGAGAGGGCTGGGACAACCTGGCTGGATTGCCTGTGGAGATCGAACCAATCACTCGACCGACTGGTGTATGGACCGGGAACGTATTCACTGGTGTAGTATTATAAAATGGCGCTTCCATAGCCAATGCGAAAATCGAGGGTCGAATATATCAACGATGGCTTCTACGAGACAGGTCATCAAAGCTGATTCAAATGGCGTATTTACCTATGCCATGTCACGGGCTGGCTGGTGGGGATTTGCGGCACTCATCGAAAGTGACGCCAAGTCGAAAAGCCCGGAAGGCCGGATGGCGCCGACCGAGCCAGGCGCAGTGATATGGGTTAAAACGATCGACATGTAAAACGCCTTGGAACATACATTTTGCCCAATTATAATTGATATCATAATGTAGCCTGTGGCACATATTCCTGATGGCGTCCTGTCAGCACCAGTACTCATCGGCGGAGGCATCGTTGCCGCTGCGGGTATCGCGATGGCGCTGAGGAAAATGGATGAAACGGCTATTCCGCGTACTGCGATTCTATCAGCAGTATTTTTTACTGTATCACTTATTGTCATACCGGTTGGCCCCTCAAGCATCCATCCCCTGCTCTCCGCTCTGATGGGACTGATCATCGGCGTGCTGACCACACCCGCAGTGCTGATCGCCCTGATTCTGCAGCTGCTGCTGTTCGGCTTCGGTGGCGTCACGTCACTTGGCGTCAACACCGTCAACATCGCATTCCCCGGAATAGTGCTCGCGTTATTGTTCGGCCCTGTAATCGCACGCTCCAGCCCAGTCAGAGCAGGCATGTATGCAGGCATCTGCGCAGGACTCGCGGTAGTGGGTACCGGGGCCCTCGTATCACTGGCTCTCGTCCTCTCATCGTCGGCGTACGTGCCGTCGGCGAAAATCCTGCTGGCGACTTATATACCGCTCATGATCGGCGAAGGGCTGGTCACCGGCTTCGCGGTCGCATTCATAATGCGGGTCGAGCCCGAACTGCTGGCGGGCGCCCGCAAACGGGAGGTTTGACATGCAACGCCTCATCTTGTTTCTGATTCTTATCTTCGCCGCCACTTCAACGAGTGCACACAATTTTAAGGTATTCGCAACAATTGAAGATGGCGACGTTACCGGATATGCGTTTTTCGTGGGTGGCGGACGGCCGCACGGCGCAATAATAATTATTCAAGATACCGCAAGTAATGAGCTCTATCGCGGGACTACAGACGATGCGGGAATATTTTCATGGCGACCAGCGCAGCCTGCTGATCTGACGGTAGTCGCAAATGCGGGAGATGGTCATGTCGCGACAACCAGAATTTCGCGCGAGCGGTTTCCATCCGCCAGCTCCACATCTGTAGAGATCACGCATAATGCCGCTGCCCCGCCAAATACCGTTTTGAGCTCAGAGAAACAGACAACTGGAACGGCTGCCTGCGTTCCGGAGGATATTGAGCAATTAGTCGGTGAGGCCGTTGCACGGCAGGTTCAACCACTGCTAGAGGCCTATGCACAGGCCGAAGACCGCACAAAATTAACGGATGTTGTAGGCGGTATCGGGATGATATTCGGACTCGCCGGAATCGCCATGTGGGCTTTCTCGCGGCGGCGCGTTAATGATTCCACTCGTTAATTTCGAGTTATGGTCATACAGCCGATGTCCGCTAGATGAATTCAGACCGTGCGGTCAGCTCGTTCATTGATCGTCTTGACCCACGCACACGCCTGCTCACAGTGGTCGTGTTCGTGGTGAGTGTCACTGCGCTCGACAACCTCTGGCTGCTGGCAGCCGCGCTGATCGTGGCGCTAGGACTGATCTGGCTTGCTCAATTGTCTTTTAATCCCCTGCGCCACCGCCTTTTGCACGTCGAAGGATTCATGTTGCTACTGTTTGTACTGCTGCCGTTCACTACACCCGGTGAGCCGTTGTTCACACTGGGGCCGCTGAATGCCTCC
>JBGTHR010000003.1:0-5141 GCA_041746095.1 Gammaproteobacteria bacterium
CTGGGTAAGTATTTCTGTCAAACGCTCACTGTTATAACTTTCATCAATGTACTCCAGGTATTCTTCCTGGTGCTTCTTGTTTTTAGCGTAACAAATATCATAGATATTAAAACTCAGACTCTTGGTAAGATTGTTGAAACCATAGAGCTTGATTTTTTTCTTTTGCGATGCCACTTATATGTCTCAATGTTCAGTTAGTCGGCGCACTTCGCAGCAACGGGCGGATGATAAATCATTTGTACAAGATTTCCGTCGGGATCTCGACAGTAAAAACTTCTCGCCCCATCTCTATGAGTACGGGGTTTCTTCTCGATCACAACATTATTTGCCGACAGAAATTCATACCACGCATCGGTATCCTCTGAATTCCGCAGAATAAAGCCCATGTGATCCAGGTGTTGAACCCCTGTGACAAGCTGTGCAGCTTGATGCAGCGCAAGGTTGTCACAGCCTGAAGTGAGGTACAGGTTATCTTCATCGGGCCGCCATTCTACAGACATACCTAGCAGACCGACGTAAAATTCTTCGCATGCCTTGAGATTTTCCACATTGAGGGCTACATGCCTCAATCCGGCAGTTTTAGGTGGACGGTTCATGACCTTGGCGTCTCATTTAGCCTGAGCGGATGATGAATCGATGATTTCATAATTATGGGTGATTTTCGCAGTCTTGCTCAACATGATTGAGGCGGAACAATACTTATCGGCAGAAAGTGATATTGCTCGTTGCACCTGTTTCTCCGACAACGAATGACCTGTAATCGTGTAGTTCACCTGAATAGCCGTGAACACCGCCGGTATTTCTTCAGCACGCTCGGCGCTGATTTCCACCACGCAGTCCTGGATATCCTGATGCGCCTTTTTGAGTATCCGTATCACATCAAAAGCGGTGCAGCCGCCCATACCCAGCAATAATAATTCCATGGGACGGGCCGCCAGATTCCGCCCTCCGTGTTCAGACGGGCCATCCATGACCACGCTGTGACCACTGCCGGTCTCGCCAACGAAACTCATATTATCCAGCCACTTGATTCGTGCTTTCATATTCACTACTGTTTCCGCAGTTAATCTGGAACGCCAGAAAAATTCAGTCATTCCAGCAGTAATTTAAGGATAGGCTGCTATTTTTGCCATTAATATTGATCGTCAGGAGCACTGGGAATAAAAAGGGACGGGGAATCGCGTTTTCAGCCTCCACACCCTTATATAACTGTAATGTATATACATGGGGCGCCAACGAATTTAACCAGGGCCAACAGACTAATTTACAAGAGTTCTTTACTCACCTACACTTAGCCTAACCAGCCAAGCAGGTTTATATAAATTATGTCCGATCTAAAGACGCCGACGCCAGAAATCAACCCGTCAATTGAACGCCTGCTGAAGCATTGTCACCGCAAACACTACGACATACGGAGCCGGATTATCCATGCCGGTGACGCATCCTCCACGCTTTATTATATCATTCGCGGCTCGGTCAGCGTAATGATCGAAGATGAAAACGGACATGAAATGGTGCTTGCCTATCTCAATAAAGGCGAGTTTTTTGGCGAGATGGGTCTGTTTGAGCTAGAACCCCGTAGTGCGCTCGTTGCCGCCAGAGAGGACTGTGAAGTAGCCGAAATTCATTATTCAAAGTTTCGCAGTCTGGTCTCACAGGATCCTGACATCCTCATGGAGCTTGCCAAGCAAATAGCTTCACGGCTACGCAGCACCAGCCGAAAAGTGATCAATCTTGCCTTTCTGGATGTGATAGGCCGAGTCGCCCGCACACTCATGGATCTGGCCAAACAACCGGACGCCATGACGCATCCCGATGGTATGCAGATTCGAATCACGCGCCAGGAGATCGCCAGGATAGTTGGCTGCTCCCGTGAGATGGCCGGTCGTGTGCTGAAAGACCTGGAAGATCAGGGCCTGATCACCGCCAAAGGCAAGACAATTGTCGTATTGGGGGCCCGTTAACTTTATCGCGAACACCTCTCTATTATCCCTCTGCAAATAGCTGCTTCAATTTTTCACCGGGGTCATCAGCCCGCATGAAGGCCTCGCCCACCAAAAAGCCGTGCACACCATACTCACGCATACGTGACACGTCTTCACGTGTATGTATACCGCTCTCGGTAATCACCAGGCAATCGTCAGGGATCTGGGCAAGTAAACCCAGAGTTGTTTCAAGTCTGATCTCGAAATTTTTCAGATCACGGTTATTGATTCCAATGATCTCAGGCTTGAGTACAAGCGCTCGTCGCAGTTCACTCTCGTCATGCACCTCGATTAACACATCCAGCCCAATCTGACGCGCTTGTGTATACAGTTCTGCCATCAACTCATCACTCAGCGCCGCAACAATCAGCAACAGGCAATCGGCGCCGAGCGCACGCGTCTCAAACACCTGATAAATATCGATGATAAAGTCCTTACGCAATACCGGCAGGCTGCATGACTTACGCGCAAGTTCCAGCACAGGGCCTGAACCCTGAAAAAAATCCCGATCAGTCAGCACTGATAGACAGCAGGCGCCCGCCGCTTCGTAACTACGTGCGATCGCCATGGGATCAAGACGCTCACGCAAGACACCTTTGCTGGGCGAGGCCTTCTTGATCTCGGCAATGACTGCAGCGCGGCCCGAGGCTACTCTGTCCTTTAATGCCTTGACAAATGGTCGCACCGCAGACGCCTCACTTGCCCATTCGCGAAAAGCGTCCTGGCTAATATTTGCCTTGCGCTCGCTGATCTCTTCGCGTTTGCGGGTGAGGATTTTCTCAAGTATACCTGGAGCAGATGAAACAGTGATTGGCTCGGCCATCGCTTGACTTGCGCGCACCAGATCTTCGAGTTTTCGAGCAGCACTACCATCCTGAATAGCTTTCTCAGCACGTTTTACCCCTTCTTCCAGACTGGTCGAAACTCCTGAAACATACACTGTAGCACCAGCATTCAGACAGACAATCTCTCGAGCGGCGCCTGGCTTGTTCGCCAGGACTTCGTTAATCAAAGCAAGGCTTTGCTGCGCTGACTGAATGCGAATGTCTTCAACGGAACCGCGCGCAAACTGAAACTGTTCAGGTATGATGCTGTAGGTTTTAATCTCGCCATCACGCAACTCTGCCACGTGCGTTTTCGATGCAATACTGATCTCGTCCAACCCATCTTCCGCGTGAACAATCATCACATGACGGCTGCCGAGCTTTTGCAGTACGCGCGCAAGCGGTTCCAGCCAATAATCAGCAAAGACACCGATAAGCTGATTAGGGGCCGCAGCAGGATTGGTCAATGGGCCGAGAAGATTAAAGACTGTCCTGATACCCATCTCTCTGCGTGGGCCAATCGTATGCTTCATGGCGCTATGGAAAGAAGGTGCGAACATAAAACCCAGACCCGTTTGCTGGATACACTGAGCGACCTGACTCGCGGTCAGTGAAAGATTCACTCCAGCGGCCTCAAGAACGTCGGCACTGCCCGAATGGCTGGATACAGAACGGTTACCATGTTTAGCAACGTGAGCGCCCGCCGCCGCCGCTACAATCGCGCTTGCCGTGGAAATATTAAACGTCCCTGAGGCATCGCCACCGGTTCCACAGGTATCCACCAGATGGGCCGTGTCTTCGATATAAACGTGTGTAGCCAGTTCACGCATGACCAGAGTCGCGGCCACAATTTCATCCACGGACTCACCCTTCTGACGCAGTGCAACCAGAAAGCCGCCTATTTGCGCCGGCGTAGCCTTACCCGTCATAATCGACCGCATGACATCCGCCATGGACTTTGTATCCAAATCCTGGCCTTCGCACAGTGTTTGAATGGCTGTCTGTATATTCATAAAAAAGTTTGTATTTAAAGTTTCATCAGGCATCTTTTGAGAAACAAATGCACAGGTTAATCCATACCTCTTTACGCTTCACCTGATAGTTGAAATCAGTAAGTTTGAAGGCAGGATTTTTGATCTAATTGAACTGGTTACTCGGCTTGATCTCGGTGGCGGAAAACGTCCCAGGTCAGTGTCGTTTACTGGTTTGCACAGGCTTGATTCTTAGAAGATGACCGTTGATCCGAGAAATTTAACCATATGCCTTTATTATAATATTAATACATAAATAGGAGCTAATATAACCTCACATTTATTCACGGAGATTATAGTATGGAGCACACACTTCAATTACCACAGCATTCGCTATTAAGCAAAGTCAGGCAGGTGATCACGGACATAACTTCCGATTGCTTGTTTGAGACGCTGGCTTTTTGTATCGGTATGGCAGTTACTTTTGGCGGCTTATTAGCAGCTTTTAGTAGCATGTAATCCGTCAATCCGGGCTGGCCGGATTTGTCGCTTGATGCCAGGATCATCCGACCAATGATCGTACCATACCGCAGACGATGCCTTCCAATGCAAAGTCTTCATTATCAATACAAATGGGCGAATAGTCGGGATTGGCAGGCATCAGCGTGATGCTGGCCTGTTTGATCTCCAGACGCTTAACAGTCACCTCGTTATCGATACGGGCAACCACGATCTGCCCATGCTTTGCCGTGAGCGTCTTTCTTACAGCTACCAGATCGCCATCCAGAATATGCGCATCACGCATGCTGTCGCCCTGCACCCGCAGCAAATAGTCCGGTTTATCGGTAAACGTGTTATCGGGCAGATCCAGATGTTGCTCCTGATTTTCAATCGCCTCTATCGGTGTACCTGCGGCCACAATACCAATCACTGGCAGACCCGATGTGATCCTCAATTCAATGCCACGCGCCTTGTCGCGGTGCACATGCAGCCAGCCCTTGCGTTCCAACATGGTCAGATGATCGGTGGCGGCTCTCGGGGAACGGAAGCCGAACTGCGCCGCGATCTCGCGTTTGGTCGGGGCAAACTTTTGCTGCCGAATAAAGTCTGCAATAAATTCAAATACTTGCCGCTGGCGCTCGGTTAATTCCTGCATAATGGAAATTTAAGCTTGAAATAGTCTATGGATTAGGTGTTTACTATACATATGTATAGTTTACATAAAAAGCGCTATTCCGGGCCAAAAATCTGGAAGCGCATGATTGCCCTGGTGGACATGAATGCCTTCTTTGCCTCCATTGAGCAATTGGATCATCCGAAATTGCGGCATCAGCCCGTGGGTGTCACTAATGGCATGACGG
>JBGTHR010000004.1:0-2042 GCA_041746095.1 Gammaproteobacteria bacterium
GTCGAGGGCCGGCGCAAGGAGTTTGCGAAGTTTCCAGAATTTACTGATCCGACTGCGCGTGAACGAATTCCTGATCCTGGCGCCATTGAAACCTTCAAATCCGCCATACTTGACTGGCAGTCACTTGAGCAGGATGAGCACACGATTTGGCTCGACTACCATCGTGAGCTACTCGATCTTCGCCAACGGGAGATCGTGCCGCTGCTTGCCGGGATTGCGGGAGACGGGTCCTTTGAATTCTTACCTACGACGGCAATGCAGGTCCGCTGGCAGCTGGAGGGCCAGCGTCAACTCTGTCTGGTGGCCAATCTTGGCGCGGATATTATTTCGCTGACACAACCGATCAAAGACGAGATCCTGTACCTGAGTGAAGACCTCACCCTGTCCGATCTGGCTGAGAGGAGGCTAACCCCCTGGGCGGTAGGTCTGTTCATCCTGTCCGATGAAGCTACCGTATGAATGCGGTCGTTAAAGGCAATGCGTTAGGCGAACTTGCCCGCGTTTATGGAATTCAGCCTGATTATGAAGATGTCTGGAAGAAACATCATGTGGTCTCGGAAGAGACTCAGCGTGCACTGCTTTCGGCCATGGGTGTTCGAGTCGATTGCGATGAGGCGGTAGCGGCAGCCCTGGAGGCCGAAATCAGTCGTAGCTGGCAGGCGTTGTTGCCACCGGTTCTGGTGCAAAAATGTTCCGAGTCGCCGCTGACTATCACTATTACACTGCTTCGAGCAGAACTAAACAGATCGTTCAAATGGGAGTTGCACACGGAGCAGGGCGAGGACTACCAGGGCAATGGCAAAACCACCGATTTGCTAATTCTACAACAGGAAACGGTTCAAGGCAGATACTATTACCGCTTGCAACTATCCACGGGAATCAAGCTGGTGCCTGGCTACCATCAATTTATACTCACCATGGGAAGCCACCGTACAGTGTTGCCACTGATTATAACCCCGAACGCCTGTTATCGGCCTGATGTGCTGGCCGAAGGTCGGCGCACATGGGGGTGGGCTACTCAGCTCTACAGTCTGCGATCAATGCGTAACTGGGGAATCGGCGATTTTACTGACCTCAAAGTATTGGCGGATCATAGCGCCGAACTTGGCGCCGATGTCATCGGCTTGAACCCCCTGCACAGTCTGTTTCCTCGTTGTCCAAAACGCTGCAGCCCCTATAGCCCTTCCAGCCGTCTATACCTGAATATTCTGTATATCGATCTGGAAAAAATTGCTGAATTTAATGAGTGCAGCGCGGCTCAGGCGTTATTATCAACTGCGGAATTCCAGGCGGAACTCCAGCAATTGCGCAGCAGTGAACTGGTAAACTATGAGGCCGTTGCCAATCTCAAGTTGCCCGTGCTGGAGATGCTCTACAAGACGTTTCAGCAAAGGCATCTGAATATCCACGATGAACGCGTCGCATCGTTTCAAATCTTTCAGCATGAGGGCGCCGACTATCTACACCGCTTTGCGCTATATGAGGCACTGCTTGAGAGTATCCCGTCATCCAAAAACCAGCGTTGTGACTGGCGGGACTGGCCAGCGGAATACCAGGATCCGCATTCCGCAGCCGTTGCGGAGTTTGCGGAAGCGCATGCTGAACGCATTGAATTCTATCAATACCTGCAATGGCAGGCGTATCAACAACTTGAGGATACCGGACAACATATTCATGAGCTGAATCTTGGTATTGGCATCTACCAGGATCTGGCAGTGAGTGTTGATCCCGGTGGCGCCGATGCCTGGGCTTACCAGGCCCTGTTCTCCAGAAGCGCGACAATTGGCTGTCCCCCCGATCTTTATAATCTTAAAGGTCAGGCATGGAATCTTCCGCCTCCTATACCTCAACAACTCATCGATAGCGGCTACCGTTATTTCATCACCATGTTAAGAAGCAACATGCGTAATGCCGATGCGTTACGCATCGATCATGTCATGGGGCTGCTGCGCCTGTTCTGGGTGCCTGATGGAGCCAAACCCGCGGACGGAGCCTATGTCCATTATCCACTTGATGATTTACTGGGAATCATCGCTTTAGAG
>JBGTHR010000005.1:0-7191 GCA_041746095.1 Gammaproteobacteria bacterium
GCGACCTTGAATGAATAGCCGTTTGCATCGATAGTAAAATAGTGTGGTTTTGCCCATACATCCGCGCTGTCATGCGCTACAAATAAAGGCATATCGCCAAATAAAAGAATCCCCCGCGAATTGGCATAGCACCTAATTTCATGCCATTGGCGAAAAAATACATACTGTTCAAACTTTATCTGCTGTATGAGCATAGCAGAATCGCGCTCAATCGCTTCGAGGGCTGCCGGCTCACGGTTGCGTAAATTATCCTGCCATTCCATCCAGGGCAACCCGTTATGCTGGTTTCTCAGCACCGTATACAAGGCATAATCCTGCAACCAAAAGGCATGGCTTGAACAGAAATCATCGTAGAGTACTTTGTCTGCTGAAACAGCATGTAACTGAAATTGCTGAAAGGCCAGCGACAGGCAGTCGTTGCGAGACTGGCTATGCAGAGATTTTTTGTCCAGCCAGCCTTGGTTGACCAGCCAGTCAAGGCTGATAAGATCCTGATTGCCGGCATGCACAGACAGGCTGGAATACGGTGAGCCGTCCGAATGGGTAGGGCCGAGAGGCAAAAACTGCCAGACCGACATTCGGCAGGCCGCAAGAAAATCTATAAATCGATAGGCTGCCTCACCCAGATCGCCATCACCCGGTAGCGAGCTGGGGTGCAGAAGAATGCCTGCGCGACGTCTGTCCAGCACCGCCGACTGTTCAGACGATGACAATTCACTCATCCAGCTTGCTGGCCGGGCCGCATGGCGCCCCCCATGGCGGGCTGTCCTCCACCATGAGTGAATGTCTGCGACAGATAATCCGGGGGTGATATTCCAATAAACGTGTAGAGATTTGTCAGGTGTAACCGGTATAGCCGCTCGAAATCACTGACCGATGCCGAATCATTGTAATCTCCAAACCACCAGAACCAGTCCGAGCCCTCACAGATGAACAATTGCTGCTCGGCTTTATTCAGCTGTTCGGGCGTCAACCGGCCGGATTGAACCACTGAATCATAGCTCTTTTTAGCCTCGCCCAGCATATCCCAGCCGCGATTTTTATCCGGGTCGCCTATCCAGGTTGAGAAATTGCCATAGACCCAACTGCCCGCTACAAGTGTGGGCAACTCGGCCACTGGCACAGTAGAATCAAGGCATTCCGAAAAGGTGGTCAATTCGAAATCCGGGTGTGAACCCAGAGTTCGATAGAGGGCATCAAGAAAATAGTAGCCATTCTCGGGATAGTGCTCCCAGGCGTTCTCGCCGTCCAGAATGATGGCTAACACCCGTCCGGGGCTGTTGGCGGTTTCGCGGGCGATGTTCTCAAGATGATGCGTCATATTGGCGACTGCGTCATCGGCATGCCAGGTGGAATAGGTAAACCCCACCAGATCGGATAATCCGTCATCGCGAAAAAAACAGGCCGTCTCTGTACCCTTCAACCGATAAGGCCGGTTGACACAGGATGCAGCATTCTTCTCTGACATCAGCCCGGACTTGCGTAGACTGTTATGCAGTACATTTCCGCCACTTGCGCTCCAGCGGAAACCAAATTCCGACAGCACCTTCAGCGTGGCATTGCTCAGGCTGCCCTCCGACGGCCAGCAGCCCGCCGGTCGAAATCCAAAATAGTGTTCAAACGTCTGCACACCTTGTTTAAGATGACGGCGAACACGCGCCTCACCGTCTGGATACTTTCTAAGCTCGGGCAAAATGACATCCGACCACGCCGCGCGTGCAGAGCCGATATCCAGCATCAGGGGCATGATGGGATGCGCATAGGGAGTCATAGAAAGCTCGACCTGTCCGGTCTTCGCCAATTTCGCGTAGCGAGGAATGATTGAAGCCATCAGCTCACCGATGACATGCAGCAGCTCTCTCCGGTCGTGTAATGAATATGCTTCACCCTTGTCGATCAAGCGTTTGATGCGCAAATCACCACGCCTGACGTATTCCCCCATCCAGGCAAGGTGGTGCCAGACCAGCAGGTCGGCAAAATACTGGTCATTCAGATAGGTGATCAGGACCTTGTTGCTGGCCAGCAGACGCGCCAGATCGGCGAGTTTTTGGTAGTGCGGAAAACGCCCGATTAAATGCTGTTCGTTGGCTCGCAGGCAGTTCTTAATCAGCTCCTTGCGCACGGCGTCCTGATGGGGCGCCGACTCATTCACCAGAGCCCTGAGCAAGTGATCGCGCAAAGGCTCGTCGGCATCGAAATGCCGCTGAATTTGCTGGGCATAATCGTCGATCTGTTCCAGCAGAACGGGTGCGAAATTGACCACCGCACGCGCCTCGGAAACCGCTTCAAGATGCGCCGCCATATCGACATAGTCCTTGATGCCGTGCAGGTAACTCCAGGGCAACTGATATTCCTGTGTGGCCAGATTGCGATATTCGGGCTGGTGCATGTGCCAATACAGCACGACCTTGAGCCGGTATTTAGCGGGCATAGCGTGTCTCCTGGCCCAACATCTCCCGAGTCACCAGCACGATTCCCATGGGACTGACATAAAACCGTTGTGCATCTTCCAGGGCATCCTCACCGATAACCGTGCCGGGCGGAATGTAACAATTACTATCAATAATGGCCCGAGTAATGCGGCAGCCTTCACTTATCGTGACGTCCGGTAATATCACCGAATCCTGTATGACGGTATGGGATTCGACCGAGACATTAGTAAACAGGAGCGAGTGCCTGACGGTCGCACCGGAAATAATGCAGCCGCCTGAAACCATGGAATCCACCGCCATGCCGCGTCGATCTTCATCGTCAAAAATAAATTTTGCGGGCGGCGCCTGTACCTGGTACGTCCAGATCGGCCATTCATTTTCATACAGATTCAATTCTGGTGTGATACCGGTCAACTCAAGGTTGGCCTGCCAGTAGGCGTCAATCGTACCCACATCACGCCAGTAGGCTTGTTTACCGCTATGCACACCCTGAAACGGATAGGCGAGGATCTTATGCCCGGCCTGCAATCCCGCAGGTATAATATCTATTCCGAAATCGTGGCTGGAAGACGTGTTTTTGGCATCTCCCGCCAATTGCTCAACCAGAAAATCGGTGTTAAAAACATAGATTCCCATGGATGCCAGCGCCTGGTCCGGCTTATCGACGATAGGCCTGGGATGCGCAGGCTTTTCTTCAAAACCCTGAATCCAGCCCTGCTCATCGACACTCATGACGCCGAATCCAGACGCCATATTTAAGGGGACTTCGATACAGCCTACGGTGAGATCGGCTTCATTCTTGGCATGATTTGCAACCATGCGCCCATAGTCCATCTTGTAGATGTGATCGCCTGCCAGGATTAGTATGTAAGCCGGGTAATCACTCTGAATGATATCCAGATTCTGATATACCGCATCCGCAGTGCCCTTATACCAGGAAGGTTCAATACGTTGCTGCGCGGGAAGCAAGGCGACATATTCGTTAAACTCACCGCGGAGGAATCCCCAGCCCTGCTGAATATGCCGAATCAGGGAATGTGCTTTGTATTGCGTCAGTACGCTGATACGCCGAATTCCCGAATTGACACAATTGGATAACGGGAAATCAATGATGCGGAACTTGCCGCCGAAAGGCACGGCGGGCTTGGCGCGCCAAGTGGTCAGATCATGCAGTCTGGAGCCTCTTCCTCCAGCCAGTATCAGTGCCTGGGTATCACGGGTAAGCCGACTGACAAAGCGTTGCGATGGATCAAACTTCATGTAATATCACCTTGTGGTGTGGTTTCCAGAATACGCATGGATATTTTCTGTTCCTCCGCATGATGTAGTGGATTAAATTGTTATCAGTGACTACTTGCGACTGATAAACGGACTGATTGTCAAAATTTCTGGAAGCAATAATTATGCTCAGATTTGCATTACATCCCGACATTCATCTAATCTGATGTCCGCAGCTAAGCATTACTGTCTTAACCCACTTAGTCACGGCTTGTAAAACTAATGCTCAATGATGATACCGTTTCGAACTCTGTAAAGCCCCAACCGCAGCCAACGCTTGAGGCTAGTCTGCAACGTATCGTGGAGGCTCGCCATCACTCACCGATGAGTGTCCTTGGAAGTCAGGCAAACGGATCGCAGATTAAAATCACTGTCCATCTGCCACATGCTGAGAGTGTGTCCATCGGCAAAAAACGTCATCACATGGATCGTATTCCAGGAACTGATTTGTTTGAATGGAGCGGTAAATCCACCGATGTTGAAGCGCATTATAAACGTTACTGGACGGACAAACACGGGCGCGAGCACGAAGACCACGATCCATACACATTTCAACCGTCGATCAGCGACTACGACCTATACTTATTTGGAGAGGGTAGACACTGGCACATATACCGTATCCTAGGCGCTCACGAATGGCAATCCGATGGTATCTCCGGCATCCGCTTTGCAGTATGGGCGCCCAATGCCGAGCGGGTGAGCGTCACCGGCGATTTTAATGACTGGGATGGCCGTGTCCATCCCATGCAGACTCACGGTTCTGCCGGTGTATGGGAACTCTTTATTCCCGACCTACATTCCGGAGCGCTGTATAAATATGAAATCCGCAACCGTCAGCATGGCAGTATCCAGATCAAGACCGATCCCTATGCACAGCAGTTTGAAAAACGCCCGCAAACGGCGTCAATCGCTGTCGCAGATTCGGAATACCAATGGCAGGATGATGAATGGACGCACAGACGACGTCATACCAACCAGATGCATGCACCAATATCGATCTATGAGGTCCATTTAGGTTCATGGAAACGCAACGAGACGGGGCAATTTTTAGACTACCAGGATCTTGCGCATGGCCTGGTCAGTCATGTCAAGGCCCTGGGATTTACCCATATTGAACTGCTGCCCATCACCGAACATCCACTGGATGCCTCGTGGGGTTATCAGACCACCGGTTACTTTGCCCCCACCAGCCGATTTGGCACACCGGATGATTTTCGCTACTTTGTCGATTATTGCCATCAAAATAACGTTGGCATCATTCTGGACTGGGTGCCGGCTCACTTTCCCAAAGATGCCCACGGTCTGGCGCGTTTTGACGGCAGCGCCTTGTATGAACATGAAGACCCGCGCAAGGGTGAGCATCGTGATTGGGGTACTCTGATCTATAACTATGGCCGCAATGAAGTCAAGAACTTTCTGCTGGCCAGCGCCATGTACTGGCTGGAAGAATTTCATATCGACGGATTACGAGTCGATGCCGTGGCTTCCATGCTGTATCTGGATTATTCACGCCAGCCTGGCGACTGGGTTCCAAATGTACACGGCGGCAATGAAAATCTTGAGGCCATAAACTTCCTGAAGGAGTTTAATGACGTTACTCAGGGCCAATGTCCAGGGACATTAAATTTCGCCGAAGAATCCACCGCCTGGCCTCTGGTGACACGGCCTTCCTGGGTCGGTGGACTGGGCTTCGCCTTCAAGTGGAATATGGGATGGATGCACGACACGCTGGCGTATATGAGTCAGGATCCCGTGCACCGCTTGTATCATCATGATCATCTTACCTTTGGCATGCTGTACACATTTACCGAGAATTTTGCTTTGCCGTTCTCGCATGACGAGGTCGTGCATGGCAAGGGTTCTTTGATCGATCGTATGCCAGGCGATGAGTGGCAGCGATTTGCCAACCTTCGTCTGCTGTATACCTACATGTTCACGTATCCGGGCAAAAAACTGCTGTTCATGGGCGATGAACTTGCCCAATACAATGAATGGAATGAGGAAGGGCAACTTGACTGGAATCTGCTTGACTATCCCAATCACCAAGGTATTCACGATCTTGTTCGGGATCTGAATCAGCTTTACAGTCAGCTCCCCGAACTCTATCAGTATGATTTTGATGACAAAGGTTTCGAGTGGATCGATTGTCACGATGCGGCTCAATCGGTAATCAGCTATCTGCGCAAAAGTGATGCGGGTATCGCCCTGGTGATACTAAATTTCACTCCGGTGCCGCGTGAGAATTACCGCCTGGGCGTGCCACAGCCGGGGATATACCGAGAGCGACTGAATTCTGATTCCGAATATTATGGCGGCAGCAATACCGGCAATGGCCAACCTCTGGAGTCCGAACCCATTCCCTGGATGGGCAGGGCACAGTCATTACGGCTGACGTTGCCTCCCCTGGCAGGACTGGTTCTGGTGTTTGACCAACAGTAAAGCCTTGTGCGTTGAAGATTCTATTCGCATCGAGTGAAGTCTATCCCCTCATCAAGACGGGGGGGTTGGCGGACGTTTCCAGTAGTTTACCCAAGGCATTCTCTAATGAAGGTCATGATGTCCGCATTGTTATGCCAGCCTATGCCGATGCCATAGCGGCAATAGGTAAGACTCAGTCCGTCGCCCGCTTCACTACATTTTTGGGTGAAGTTGAAATACTTCAGGGCAAGCTCCCAGATACCGAAGTAGCAATTTTACTGGTCAACGCACCGGAATATTACGCTCACCATGGCAACCCTTATCTGGACGAAAACGGCGTTCCCTGGAGTGACAGCGCGGAGCGATTCTGCCAGTTTTGCTATGCCATCGTAGAAATCGCGCAGAATCGAGCGGATATGCGCTGGCAGCCGGACATTCTGCACTGCAATGACTGGCAGACAGGGCTGGCGCCTGCCCTGCTGCATACGGAATCGTCCCGGCCTATCAGTATATTTACTATACATAACCTGGCCTACCAGGGTGTATTCCCGCATACCAAGTTTGCCGCGCTAGGTCTGCCCGATAACCTCTGGTCAGTAGATGGACTTGAATTTCACGGGCAAATGTCTTTCATCAAAGGTGGACTGATATTCGCGGATCGCATTACTACCGTTAGCCCGACCTATTCCCGCGAAATACTGACCAGTGAATTTGGCTGTGGACTAGAAGGCCTGTTAGGTGCGCGCAAGCAGGTGCTTCATGGAATTCTCAATGGTATTGATCAAAAGGAATGGAATCCTGAAACTGACAGCTATTTGGCGAGTACGTTTAATGTAAAAACCCTGGAGAAAAAGCTCGTCAATAAACGCGCCATACAAGGCGAATTTTCACTCGAACAATCTGATGAAAAGCCGTTAATTGGCATGATCGGCCGGGTGGTTGATCAAAAA
This sequence comes from Gammaproteobacteria bacterium, assembly GCA_041746095.1. Lineage (GTDB taxonomy): Bacteria > Pseudomonadota > Gammaproteobacteria > JBGTHR01 > JBGTHR01 > JBGTHR01. The sequence goes on from JBGTHR010000005.1 coordinate 7,079, forward strand.
GGTCTTGATCTTGTCATGGATTCAATCGAAGACCTGCTGAAACTGGAAATACAACTGGTGTTGCTCGGGACCGGAACCACGGCTTATGAGCAACAAGTGGCGGCGTTGGCTGA
>JBGTHR010000006.1:0-4471 GCA_041746095.1 Gammaproteobacteria bacterium
GGGCCGGCCGATCAATTCTATCGGCCGGCTGACCTGGAAGATCTCTGTGACTACCTGGCGACTCTGGACGAATCAACTCCTGTTATTTTCCTGGGGCTGGGCAGCAACCTGTTGATTCGCGATGGTGGCATCCGTGGAGTGGTCATTGGCAGCCATCAGGCGTTAGGCCGTTATCAGAGTTTGGGACCCCGCACTCTGCGTATGGAGGCAGGGTTGCCCTGCGCCAAGGTCGCGCGCACTGCCTCCGGTCTGGGTTTCGGAGGGGCCGAATTTCTGGCAGGAATTCCCGGGACTCTAGGTGGAGCGCTGGCGATGAATGCAGGCGCCTACGGTGGTGAAACCTGGTCACTGGTCAGCGCTGTGGAAACCGTGGATAGAGCGGGTGTATTACACACTCGCAACGCCAGTGAATATCAGATCGGTTACCGCAGTGTTGTCGGACAAGAAAACGAATGGTTCGTCGCCGCACACCTGAATCTGGTTGAAACCGATCGCTACACATCATTGGATACGATCACCAAATTGCTGGCGCAGCGCGCCGCTACGCAACCCCTGGGTGTGGCCAGTTGCGGCTCGGTATTTCGTAACCCTGACAGGGACTTCGCCGCGCGGCTCATCGAGGTCAGCGGCCTGAAGGGCTATTGTCTGGGTGGCGCCTGTGTGTCAGAAAGACACGCTAATTTTATTCTTAATAGTGGTAACGCAACTGCAGCGGACATTGAGGGGCTGATAAAACATGTTCAGAGAGTCGTCAAGCAGACCCAGAACATCACATTGCACACAGAAGTTCGAATTGTTGGAGAGCCTGCAGTATGAAACCTTTAGTGTCGCAGGACTTTGGGAAAGTAGCCGTATTGATGGGTGGCTGGTCTGCAGAGCGGGAGATTTCTCTCAAGAGTGGCGCCGCAGTTCTAAACGCATTACTCAGTCAAGGAGTCGACGCCGTGGGTATCGATGTGCAAAAAAATCTGTTTCCCCAGCTTGCGGCGGAACCGTTTCAGCGCGTGTTCAATATTCTGCACGGCCGTGGCGGTGAGGATGGGGTTGTGCAGGGAGCGTTGGAATGTCTTGGCCTCGCCTATACCGGCAGCGGTGTTCAGGCCTCAGCGATCACCATGGACAAGATAAAAACCAAGCTTATCTGGCGTGGACTGGGCTTGTCGACACCGACGTTCCTTCGCGTTGAGCCCGATATGTATCTCGAGCATATCGTTAGCCAAGTCGGACTGCCGTTGATCATCAAACCGGCGCTGGAAGGCTCGAGCATTGGCATGAGTCGCGTGGAGCATGTTAATGAGTTGCCTGCGGCTTTGGAAGTCGCGATGAGATGCAGCGGATCGGTGCTGGCGGAACGCTGGATCAGTGGGAGTGAATATACGGTCAGTATGCTTCAGGATCGAGTATTGCCATCAATACGGTTGGAGACACCCCACACGTTTTACGATTTTGACGCCAAATATAACGCCACGGATACCCGCTATCACTGCCCTTCTGGTCTTTCCGATAGTGATGAGCAGGCCCTCCGGACACTGGTAAAACAGGCGTTTGATGCAGTAGGCGCCACGGGTTGGGGGCGTGTCGATGTTATGCGCGACACCGATGGCGAGTTCTGGCTAATTGAGGTGAACACTGTGCCGGGGATGACCGATCACAGCCTGGTGCCGATGGCGGCCAGGGCCGCAGGCATTGAATTTAATGAACTCGTACTGCGCATCCTGGAGACTTCATTCAGTGACCGGCCCTAACAGAGAATCAGACTCATGGCCAAGCGCAAGATCAATCGCCGCAAGCTGGAGAAATCAAGGCCACGCCTTGCGCTGCTCGATCTTGTTGAGGTGGGGATTGTGATCGGTCTGCTTACTGCGCTGGTTGTCGCCTACTACTGGCTGAGGAATCCGGTATCGCTGCCGATTCGGCATGTATATGTTGAAGGCGATCTGCGCCATGTCAGCGATGCTGAGGTCACCGGGTTGTCCAGCAAACCCGGGTTCGCCGGATTTTTTTATACCGACTTGCGCGGTATTGAGGCATCGCTGGAACAGTTGCCCTGGGTAAAGTCTGTGTCAGTCAGGCGGCAATGGCCTGACATGTTAATCGTGAGCCTTCAAGAGCAAACGCCTGTGGCGCGCTGGGGCAGTGATGCGTTGCTGAATTCCGCAGGTGAGATATTCACACCGAACAATGTCCGCGAATTTACCGATTTGCCTGTGGTATTTGGCCCGCTGGAGCAAAGCCGGACGCTGGTGAAACGGTTCCACGATATCAATGCCATGCTGGAGTCTGTCGGCCTGAATCTTCGCGCTCTCGCCCAGGATGACAGGCATGCCTGGCATTTGCTGCTTGGAAATGGCATTCCTGTGGCATTGGGACGCGACAATCCCGATGCCAGGATTCAACGTTTTGTACGCAGTTTTTCACAAGTTATTACCACACGTTCAGCACAGATCGCGGCCATCGATCTTCGCTATACCAATGGCTTTGCCGTCTCCTGGCGGGATGTCGAATTCAGCAATCACACCGAGGAAACAGAATAGTTGCAATGAGCAGGAAACAGGACAGAGGAATGATCGTAGGTCTGGATATTGGCACTTCCAAGGTAGTCGCCATCGTTGGCGAGACTAATGAGGAAGGCCAGGTTGAGATCATAGGGATTGGTTCACACCCATCACGAGGGCTCAAAAAGGGTGTGGTCGTGAATATCGAATCGACGGTGCAATCGATACAGCGCGCCGTGGAAGAGGCCGAGCTAATGGCAGGTTGCCAGATTCATTCTGTCTATGCGGGCATCGCGGGCAGTCATATTCGCAGTATGAATTCGCATGGCATTGTGGCGATTAGAGACCGGGAGGTCACACGCAGTGATGTTGAGCGAGTGATCGACGCCGCCCGCGCCGTTGCCATCCCTGCCGATCAAAAGGTGCTGCATGTCATACCGCAGGAATTCCTGATCGATTCACAGGAGGGGATACGCGAACCCATCGGTATGTCCGGCGTGAGGCTGGAAGCCAAGGTGCATCTGGTCACAGGCGCCGTGAGCGCGGCACAGAACATCATCAAGTGCGTGCGCCGCTGTGGGCTGGAAGTAGATGATGTCATCCTTGAGCAAGTGGCGTCCAGTTATGCCGTGCTCAGTGAAGACGAGAAGGAACTGGGCATCTGCCTGGTGGATATTGGCGGTGGCACGACGGATATCGCCATCTTTACCGAAGGCGCTATTCGGCACACGGCGGTCATTCCAATTGCCGGTGACCAGGTCACTAACGACATCGCAGTGGCCATGCGTACGCCCACGCAATATGCCGAAGAGATCAAGCTCAAGTACGCCTGCGCACTCTGTCAGCTGGCTAACCCGGATGACACCATTGAAGTACCCAGTGTTGGCGATCGTCCACCACGACGCTTGTCGCGTCAGACACTGGCGGAAGTGGTGGAGCCTCGCTACGAGGAGCTGCTGAGTCTGGTGCATGCGGAATTACGGCGCAGTGGCTTTGAGGACCTGGTCGCGGCGGGTGTTGTACTGACGGGAGGCAGCTCCAAAATGGAGGGCGTTATTGAGCTTGCCGAGGAGGTGTTTCATATGCCGGTGCGGCTCGGTGTACCGCAAAACGTCAGTGGACTGATCGATGTGGTGCGCAACCCGATTCACGCCACCGGTGTCGGTTTATTGTTATTTGGGAGTCAGCAGGAGGCCATGGGTGCGGCCCAGAAGATAAAGGACAGAGGTGTGAATTCGATCTGGAAACGTATGAAGAACTGGTTTCAGGAGAGCTTTTGATGGGCTTGCCTGTGACTGATCATTTATTGTCAATCAATCAAATGGAGATAAATCATGTTTGAACTTATAGATACCTATTCGCAAAATGCAGTCATTAAGGTCATAGGCGTCGGTGGCGGCGGCGGCAACGCAGTTATACATATGGTAAATGCCGACATTGAGGGCGTGGACTTTATCTGCGCCAACACAGACTCGCAGGCGCTTAAAAATACTAATGCCCGCACCACTTTGCAATTAGGCAGTGAAATCACCAAGGGTCTGGGCGCTGGCGCCAACCCGATGGTGGGACGTGAGGCGGCATTGGAAGACCGGGAACGCATCGCCGAGGTGATTGAGGGTGCGGACATGTTGTTTATAACGGCTGGCATGGGCGGTGGAACGGGCACCGGAGCTGCGCCAATTGTGGCCGAGGTGGCCAAGGAGATGGGTATCTTAACGGTTGCCGTGGTTACCAAACCATTCCCGTTTGAAGGCGTCAAGCGTATGCATATCGCCATGCAGGGTATCAGTGAACTCTCTAAATACGTCGATTCATTGATCACTATTCCCAATGAAAAGCTTTTGATGGTATTGGGTAAGGACACAAATCTGCTGGCTGCCTTTAAGGCCGCCAACGATGTGCTATTGGGTGCTGTACAAGGTATCGCCGAACTGATTACCTGCCCTGGTCTGATCAATGTTGATTTCGCCGATGTG
>JBGTHR010000007.1:0-3700 GCA_041746095.1 Gammaproteobacteria bacterium
TGAAAGCGCCGAAAGATCAATTTTTTTACGCAAATTGGTAAGTTCATTTTGCAAGGTTTCGGTCAATATTGGACAGTGATCTATTGCAACTACCTCGTGCGAGCCGCGACTGAAGTAACCGATCGTGTTCTTCTTCGCGTCAATGTGCCACCGGGAACGCGCGCGATAGGCAAACTCTTTTGGACTCGGAATAATTCCGATTGATGGATGCTCTTGAATGTTACCGATGCGCCGGAGGCAATCTGCAATAATCGAGACTTTTGCCTCAAGCTGAGCGGAATATTTTAGGTGCTGAAAATCGCAGCCGCCGCAGACACCGTAATAATCGCACAAAGGCTGTTCCCGCGTGGGCGACATTTCCAGAACCTCAACGATCTCGGCAAATGCGATTGTTTTCTTTTTGGTCTTTTTCTTTTTGGTTATGCGAACACGTACGTAGTCACCCACAGCGGCGAGGGGAACAAAAATTGTCAAATTATCTGCAAAGCCGAGTCCAAAACCGTTTGGTACGATTCTTTCGATGGTTATCTGAGTGTTGATTTTATCGGATTTCAAATTTAATTAACCTCGGATTAAATCCCTGCATTTGCGATGATACGGCAATCGATGATTCCAGCGGGAGATTATTCAAGCGTCACCAAAGCCTGGCGGATGGCAGTTTCGAAAAATTGAAAGAAGGCCCGCAAAGAGGTATTCTGGATGAGATGGACAAGATCACTCCTTGAAAAGAGATCTGTGCGCAGAAATAAATAAACTTTGTCATGTTTAATACAGTCTTAAATCATCTATCCTGACCCTAACAAATATTCCCTCAGATGCAGCAAACCTTCGGGATTGTCAGATGTTGAAAAGACCGGTGCATATACTAGGAGCGGGCGGGATTGGTGTGGCCCTGGCGTGGTGTTTGCTGCGTGATGGTTGTGATGTCACGCTGGTTGACTCCAATCCTGACAAGATCAGTGCAGGCCGGAAAAACGGCCTAACTGTTGTGGATTATGGAACGGAACATCCTGTCTTCATAGCATTTGAAAACTGGAGTCCGCCCGAGGACGCACTTATTCTGTTGTGCTGCAAGACCTATGATAACGCGGTAATCATCAAACGTTTGCACATGAAATCCAACCTTGTGCCAGTACAGAATGGATTTGATCTGGAACTGGATCAGCAGAATCACGCTGGCGAAGGTATCGCTTCTTTTGTTTCTGAATGTTTGCGTGATCAGCCGGTGACTCGTATCACGCGTCCCGGTTGTCTGCATCTTGGTGCGCGTCGGGAAGTATCAGCCGCTGAACGGCGCGAGATTGAATCATTGGCAGAAGCACTGTCTCATGCGGAGTTGTTTCCTGTAGAACTGGTTGATGATGTCAGGCCTTACAAGGCGGCGAAACTGATGTACAACGCGGCGATCTCTCCTCTTGCAGCAGCAGCAGGAATAGACAATGGTGAGTTGTTAAGAGATCCGCTCGCAAAAAAATTGTTCTTTGGATTGCTACAAGAGAATTACGCCATACTGAAACATGCCAACATGCCGCTCGCGACTATAGGGCCGTTTCATCCCGATACCGTCTCGCGTATATTGCGCATACCGGGACTGGCAACAATCATGGCCGTGTTCTTCCGTCCCTCATTGCGTGGTACGTATTGTTCCATGGCGCCGGATATAGGAACCGGCCGCACCGAGAATGACGCCTATAATGGTCACTTGATCCGGCTCGCCGGTACATTTCCTTGTCCATTAAACTGTGCGGCTTATGCGCTCGTCGAGAAAGTTGTGAACGAGCGCTTAGCACCTGAACGTGGACATCTTCAGACGTTGGCAGATTCCCTGCCGACAGGCGCCTTATCTTGAATCTCGTTGTCGGGGGCGGTGGTTTTATTGGCTCACATTTGGTTATAGGATTACTTGCTGATGGTGAGTCTGTGCGAGTTGTTGAAATTCCTGGTGCGTCCGTCGATCACTTGCCGCTGGATCAGATTGAACTGGTGTATGCCGACATCCGTGACGTAGCCGCCATCAGAAAGGCGACCCGTGATTGTGATTATGTCTATCATCTGGCAGCGGATCCGAACCTCTGGCGCCGCGACCGTGGGGAGTTTGATGCGATCAATCACATCGGCACAGTTAATGTGATGTGTGCCGCTGTTGAAAATGGCGCGAAGCGGATATTGCACACCAGCACCGAGAGCATTTTGACATCAAAGAATTTCGATGGTGGCGCAGTCGAGAATCTGCGTCTTAAAGAAGAAGACATGATCGGGCCGTACTGCCTGAGCAAGTTTCACGCCGAGCAAGCCGTGTTCGGCATGATCGATGAAGGGGCACCCATTGTTATTGTTGCGCCAACCCTGCCAATTGGGCCAGGTGATCGGCTAAAGACACCGCCTTCGCGTCTCGCAATAGCATTTTGCCGGGGTGAATTACCCGCTTATATGGAGTGCCGGTTTAACCTCATTGATGCCAGAGATATCGCAAGAGGCATGATCCTGGCGATGAAACACGGTCGCAGCGGTATCCGTTATTTGCTCGGCCACAAGAATTATTATCTTTCAGACTGGTTAAAGATTCTTGCTGAGGAAATTGGTCGGCCGGCGCCGCGATGGAAGGTTTCTTATCCTCTGGCTCTGGCTGTGGCCTGGTTTAATGAGTCGTGGGCGGACTATGTCAGTAAATCCATGCCTATGGCAACGCTAACCGGTGTGCGGCTTACCCGCCGTAATATGTTTTTTGATCCTGCTGCCACTCTGACGGAACTCGGCCTTGAACCACGTTCTATCCAGGAGTCCGCCCGTGATGCCGTGGCCTGGTATCGTGAGCAGGGCTGGGGAATTCCGGTGGTCAAATTCCGGGAACACGATATCTAATTATGGTATTCATACTGGCCAGACTCGCACGTCTGCGGAAATGAGATATGTATGTTGATTGATGCGGTTCGCCCTGGTCGACTCAGATGGCGCCAGCATCCTGCATGCTCTATTGCTCGGCCTCCTCTTCAAATGCCATGAATCCAGTCAGCTGTTGCCCAAGACCCTTGCATGCACTTGACTGAGTGCGTGCAATGAGTGGTAGCGGAACAATAAACGCCGGGATATAGGAAGTACCGGATGCCTCGGTACTGATCTTTCCCACCGTGAGAGTATTTTTTAGATCCCAGATAATCGCCTCATACGATGAATCCTTATCCCACCACATAAAGCCCAGGCAACCGCCTCCAGCAGGACTCACGGCACAACTCAACGCACCATTTTTGTCAGTGCTGTCGGTCGTACCGTCGATCCAGACGATGTAGCGCACGTGAGTGTCTTCAATTCTTTCGGCGATCAAGGGCTTTTCAACCAGCTCCGCGAGCACTTCCAGATCAAGAGGCGCCGTGCGCGGCTCAAACCAAGGATATAACTCATCTATAAATTGCTGGCTGGAATACACATTCAGATTCGGGCTGCTTCGAGAAAGATGACTACTGATGCATTGCGTGAAGTCAGTCTCGGCCTCGTGGCCAATATGATGACGCCGCGCCAGCACAACCACGGACTCGCCTTTAGTCATAACACTGTCATTCAGACGTAGTTCCTCAACCCGTGATGTCACGCATCCAGATAGAACGGTCATCAGTAGCAGAAAGAATGTTTTTTGCATTCGTGTTACTCCGTTGTATCGATATCAAGTATATCGTCTTTAATGAGAATTTCATCAATGAAATAG
>JBGTHR010000008.1:0-2681 GCA_041746095.1 Gammaproteobacteria bacterium
GCTAGTGTATGGCGCATAATCCCTGGAAGATCAATCGCTATAGGGAATCCGGCTATAGGGAATCGGGCAAGACATGGGGTTGATACAGACCTGAACATAAAAACCGATAGGGTTATAGATACAGTAAGGATTGTTCAGCTCTTTGTGCAAGTATTTTTCAGTTAGTTCGTTTCTGCGATAGTATGCTCGCCGCTGTAATCGAAAGGGCTTAAAGATTTAATGACTGGCGATCCTGGAAATCATGGCTGCAAAGTTATTCATAACGGAATACCCCCGTTCACTAAAACCTTGCGTAAGCCTTGAATCACCGGAAAGATTTCCTGGTTCCAGTCTGCCCCCTGATTGTCAAAGGCCTTTTGTTCGAGTTCAACGATCTTGCGGTCTTCGGCAAAAATGCCCTCAGTGAACCAGATAATAAAAGGCCACAACGCATGAATCAGCCCTGGAAATGGGGGTTTGCGTATCATCATCAGTCCGAAGGTATGGTTGCGGCGTTGTTCCCTGTCAACCGGAATATAAATGTTCCATAAATCGAGTGCCGGCTCATTGCTGCCTGCCGTCCAGAACTTCAGGCTTTGATAGGGATAGCCGGTGCGAATTGTCATGATGTCTTTGGAGTTGGCCGCTGAAGGCTCAGGACGTTTGCCGAGCATGAATTTCTCGCCAATGGGCTGTCTGCCCTTGGGGCGTGTGAAGGTATAATCAACCTCAATCCAGCCGTCACCTTCTCGCAGATCGAGAAAAACCGTGCGTATTCCGCCCATAAGTCTGCGGTGCAGAAACTGATGGTTCATGTCCATCAGATTCTCATGCATGAACGAATAATGACAGTCGACCTGACGATTCAGATAACGGGTTTTGTATCGAGTGTTGGCATGCGTAGGAATTTCAGGAAAATCGACCGAATCCAGTTTGGCAATGTCACCGGGATAAACAAAGATCAGTCCATAGGCCTCTCGGCACGGGTAGCTTTGGACGCCGTTAGGCAGCGATTTGCCTTTATCCAGATAGGGGACATTGATACAACTGCCGGTTTTATCATAAGTCCAGCAGTGATACCCGCATTGCAGATGTTCGCCCAGCACGACACCGATATGCAAGGGAACCTGACGGTGCGCGCACCGGTCTTCCAGGGCGTAAAGACTACCTTTTTCTGTTCTGACCAGAACGATTGGCTCGCCCGCAAAGCTCACGCCCAGCACCTTGCCTTTTCGTAAATCATTCGAGCGCGCCAGTGGATACCAGTAGTCCGGATGTATTCCGGTCTTTCTGATATCGCGTAAGTGATTATTCTTTTCCTCGGGTTTGAGCCACTGAACGGTATTTTCGACAGGCATTTCGAATCAAATCACAAAATGGATAAGTATACTAGTATCCCGAATTAGAAGGCGCTTGAAAACAGTTTCGGTGAAATTATTCTATATCCCATTGCTTTTTAAGGCAGTTATTCTGAAAGTGAGCAATAGTTGAGAGATTTCGTTTTTTCATGTTCTCACGTGTCCTGAATTGAGTTATTCAGGGTTTCGATAAATGATTTCCGGAGAGACATCGTGGTTTTAATGAATGCATTGTTTATGATTCTGGCGGGTATGCTGGTAGGGGCCGGCGCGGCTTTTACCGGTCTGGGTGGTGGATTCCTCATGGTGCCCCTGTTGTTATCCCTGGGGTTCGCAGCACAAAAGGCCGTAGGTACATCATTTGTTGCGATACTGATCATTGCACTGTCTGCCCTGATCGTGCACAACAAGCTGCAAAATATCGATTATAAGACAGGAATTTTACTGGGTATCGGTGGAATTATTGGTGCGCAGATCGGCGCCCGCTTCCTTGAACACGTCTCGACGGCACAATTCAAAAGAATTTTCGCGCTGCTTCTGGTATTGCTTGCAGGCTACATATTTTTCAAAAAATGAACATCAAGTGAGTTGCCAGTGAGCTCATAACCGGGTCATCCATGAACGAAACTCAATGCTCTGACCAACCGGTTGTCATCGTGATTACAGGTCTGCCGTGCACGGGAAAGACCACGATAGGTGAGCGAATAGCCACGCAGCTTAACATTCCGTTCTTGCACAAGGATGGGTTCAAGGAAGTGTTATTTGACAGCCTGGGCTGTGGTGATCGCGCATGGTCTTCACGTCTGAGCAAGGCAAGTTTTGAGTTGCTCTTCTATAGTGTGGAGGCGAATATTGCCTGTGGCAGGTCAGTCATTCTTGAGGGTAATTTTCGCGAACAGGAACATTCCGAGCAGCTGAACCGCATAGCGTCAGTCTATCAATGCAGGATATGTCAGTTGTAGTGTGTCGCTGATGGTGAGGTTTTGTTGCAGCGGTTTCATCAACGGGCGTCCGCATGTGCCCGCCATCCTGGACATCTTGATGCTGCACTGGAGATTGAGCTGAAGCAGACGCTGCTTGACGGACGCGATAATCCATTGAGATTGAATGCTGCAATTATTGAACTCAATACCACACGGTTTGATGAGGTGGATACAGAGGCTATTGCAAGGCGGTGTATGCAACACTGCGAGGACTGATGCTCATTGTTTTTCGCGTTCACTCACACGCAGCAAGTCGGATGATGTGAACCAGCTGATCAAGTTCAAAACCGTGCTGAGAAATATCAGCATCGGCCCCGGCTTTTTCTGATCGTTAAATGCGCAATGATTCATAACTGTCTTG
>JBGTHR010000009.1:0-2543 GCA_041746095.1 Gammaproteobacteria bacterium
GAGCATGCCGCAGCGGGCTCGCCATCGACTACCTCCGAATCGCCGGATGATACTCCCGCGCCCATAAAAGCAATGCAATCACGGCAATCGTATCAAGATGGATCACGATTTAGCGTCACTACTGCTACGTGCATCGTCCTCATGCCGCAACCTGCGCATAGACTCAGTCAACCGCTGCGTCTTCTTGGCCCGATCCCGCGGCAACGGCTGCTCAACGTAGTGTGCGACGACATCCGCGGGCGACAGCTTCTGCGCCACTTCCCGCTCGGCGGCCAGCCGCACAGAACGCCTAATCACCTCTGCCTGAGATACACCCCATAAACGCGGCAACGTTTGCTTATCCGATTATCCCTGGCCATGCTCGCTATTCAGCCTGTTAGTAATCATGAAACGGATTTTCGATGGTCAGTCCCTCGATCTTCTGTCCGTCCTGCAAGTCCTCGCTGTAGAGGCGAGTGCAGCCGGCCTCCAGCGCAGCGGCTAGTATCAGTGAGTCGTAGAAGCCGTACCGGTAACGGGCCTGAAGGTCGAGCCCGAGTTGATAAAGCATCTGAGTCGGGTTGATTCGCCACAGTGGCATCAGAACACGATCCATTAACTGCCGTGCCTCTTCCGCTGTTGCACTCAGCTTTCTGGTCATTATATTTATCGTTTCCTGAACCACTTGGTAACTGATACAACCGGTACCATAATCCAAGGTTCGCTGAACCAGTTTTTCCGCACTTTGACGTTTATGGCTATCGGTCTTATCAAACAGGTAAATAAAAACATTGGTATCGATAAAGTTGTCAACGCTCATTCATCTCGTCCCGAGTAAATTTCCGACCTCCTGTGGATATACGACCTTGAAGTTCTTTAATGGTCTGCATCGCCAAATCGGCGTGTTGTTTGCGCCTGACATAACCTTTCAACCAAAGCCGAAATTGCTCATTCAGCGTCGTATGTTCGGCCCGCGCCTGCGCACGGGCAGCCTTTATTAGCGCTTCATCGGCGCTAAGAGTGATGTTTTTCATTGGGATTGACGCATTGTGGTGTACACTGTAATAGTGTGCACTACGCCGGTTCGACTTTCAACTCTATTGCCAAAGTGTATCCTGCGCTAAGCAATTAGCATGTACACAAAATGGCGATTGACTCATCGTTTTTTTAGACAGTCTCTCACCAGTTACATTGGCGAGGCAGAGATACAGAAGATGATAATACAGGTTTTGCCTCCCTCATCTACTCTTCAAATTCCTGTTCATCAATAATCTTCAGCACATCTGTTTTGGCATCGGCGGCAAGACTGATGATAAATCGCGCCAGTAGAATCTCTTCAGGATTCAGCGTGATGCGGGTATCGACGGCAATGTTGTTATGGCTAAGCGATTTCGTGCCGAGAATTTCAAATGTGGCATCTGCGTACAGTGTGCTCAACATGTGCGCATAAGAGGGATTATCGAGCAGTGGTTTGCGCGACTCCAATAGATCCCCACCCAAGAGGCCCTGGATGGTCGCCGTATCCCCTTGTACCAACGCATTAAAATACGTCGTAACCAGAGATTCAGCCTCGCTTGCGGACGGCTGCGCGGGTATCAGCGGGCTCCATATGATAGCGAGCAGGATAGCAGGCAAGCTCCAAAATCCGCTACCGCGAATAAAACTTGAACGTTTCATGCTACCTCTCCACAACAATTGCCACATAATGAACCCTGGCGCCTGTGGCCCCTCCCCCAAGATTCCCACCCAGGATAATCGAACCTGCCGGATAATCCTTGCGGTAGACGTTAAACGTAACTCCGGACTGTGACACGCCGATTCTGGCGCTTGTCCTGGTGTAGCTTCTCAACCAGACCGGCAAAGTGGTTGCCGCAACGTCATAACCGACAAACACCGTGACGCCTCGATCAACATTAAAGGAGATATGGTTAGTCCCGGTATTAGACTTTTGCGCATCCGCAGTCATGATCCAGATGCCGTTATTGAGACCCAGGTTCTGCGGAATGCTGGTCAGTGTGTAAGTCTGATCGACATAATAGCGATCACCCACATCCAATAGATTTTGTTTCAGGTATGGCGCTGACGTAGTGCGCGTGAGATTGTTTAATAAAAACCGTGGCGCGGGACAAGGATCGGTATATCGCATACGGCCAGTGAGTACATTATGCCATAGCTGCGCAATGACTGCATGTCCCAGGGCATTGGGATGCACATTGTCATCATACAGGCTGAAACGGTTTGCTTCACCGAGCATGCACTTGAAAAGGTCAGGACCGATCATACGGTTTCCCAGTTCATTGACAATCACACGATTGTATTCCTGGATCAGCTGATTACGGCTGGCATTCAATGGCGCTGGATAGATGGGGCCAGTGACACCCGAACCAAAGTTGGGGGGTGTAAGTGCAATATTAGCCGTCTTGCCTGCAGCATTGATTTTATTGATTAGAGTCTGCATGTTCTCTTTAAAAGTACCACGATAACAGGCATCGCCAGGATTGCACCCCAGGCCACTCGGAACCGGTAAAGAACTCAAAGAATCATTGGTCCCCAAGAAGGCCAGA
>JBGTHR010000010.1:0-3059 GCA_041746095.1 Gammaproteobacteria bacterium
GACTCCAGCGGAGTATTAAGCTCGATTACCTTATTTGAGACAATGCTAAGCACGTTATCAGGTAGCGAGTCTGTTACGCGCCTTGTTTTGGGCTCGGGCTTTGCAATCTCCACAGGCAAATCGGCAAGTCTTATGATTCCATCATCAGACAGCGCTATTGCGGTACGCAATATATTACGAAGTTCTCGAATATTACCTGGCCAATGATAATCAAGTAAACGCTGATGCGCATTGCGTTCAATACTGATTGTGTCGCCCGTATCATTTTCCATGACTAATATGCAACGTAGAAGTTTTTCCAGATCGCTACGATCGCGCAAGGCAGGCAGGGTTAAAACAATACCATTCAATCTGTAAAATAAATCCTCACGGAATTTATGGGTTTCAACCATTTCTTTTAAATGGGCATTGGTAGCGCTGATCACATGCAGATCGATGGCGATGGTGACCTGACTGCCTAATGGCCGGACTTCCTTTTCCTCAAGCACACGCAAGAGTCGAGTTTGCAACTGTGACGGCATATCGCCGATTTCATCAAGGAACAGTGTACCGCCATTGGATTGTTGTATGCTGCCCGGCATACCTTCACGGCGCGCACCGGTAAATGCGCCATGTTTATACCCGAACAGTTCGCTTTCAATCAGTGACTCGGGTATAGCCGCGCAGTTAACGGCAATAAAAGGTTTGTCGGCGCGATCACTGGCGTTATGAATTGCATGTGCAAAGGCTTCTTTTCCAGTACCTGTCTCACCGCAGAGGAGTATGGTCACTGATTTATTGGCGACACGCCTGGCGCATCGGACGTTATAGGCCATGTGCGGGTCGCAGCCTACAAGGTCATCGAGATTCATGCAGCAAACAGCATCTGAGCTGCGAGGAGGAACGGATAATGATTTCTTGGCCGGACCCCATTTTTGTCTGGCAGAGGGTTGTCTGTCAGCAGGCAGTCTGGCGCGTTGCCTTACCAGGCAATAGAATCTTTGACCATTGAGCCTGTCAACTACCGGCCATGCTGCATGTGGGATGTTCCCGGCTCGCGCTGAGAGAATTTCTGCTGACAGATCCAGGAACTCTTGAATATTGTGGCAGACGATGCCAGAGCGGGTCTTGCAACTCAGCAGGGATAGAGCGCTGGAGTTGATTCCCAGAACTATACCGTCTTCATCTATGGCGAGCAGTCCTTCGGCCAGAAGGCCGAGATATTCCGGTCGATAATGCAATCGCAATACACTGGCGTTTTTGAAATGATCAAGAAAATTACTATTCTCGATCTGTCTGGCCGACATTCTTATCAGCGCTTCTGTATGACGCTGAATACTTCTACTGTCCCTGCAGTTAACAGACGAAACATCCAGGACCGCTACGTGCTCGCCCAATGCATTATGAATGGGTACCGCCGAGCAGGATAAACCGGTATTATAGGTATGAAAATGATCATCACGATGAACGGTGACTGGCTTCCCTTCAAGCAGACAGGTGCCTATTCCGTTAGTGCCTTCGCACTCTTCGCTCCAGTTTGCTCCATGCCACAGACCTGAATCCTTGAATGATTTCTGCAAGGTTGGATCACAGTCATAATTGACAATGACACCTTGTTCATCAGTTAGTATAACCGCGTAGCCTGATCGTGAAATCTCGTCATACAATATTCTGCATTCTGCCTGTGCGATCTCTAGGAGAGACCCAAGACGTTGCTGACGTTGCCTTAGATCAGCTTCTTCTACAACCTTGGGTTGATGTGATGTATTGGGTGTGAGTTCAAAATTATCGATACAACGCGACCAGGATTTGGCAATTAGATGCGCGGGCAATCTGGCAATTCGGCTTGCCGAATTTTCAGTGATTGCTATGACGCGATCGGCATGGTTTTTGGCAGGACTTGTATTCATCTCTCCAGTATTTTATGAATTTATATCAGGACAGATTCATCTTCAGTGGCAATGATTAATATAGCTTATACCAGCCATATCTCAATGTCGAAAGCATACTATAAATATTTTATTTAAATAGTATAGCACGTGTCGGTTCGTTAGCGCACAAAGGAGAGTTTGCAAAATAAGCTTTTAAAAATAGCATTTTCGTGGCGTATTTGATACAGCTTCCATGCTGTTATTAATCAGTCAGACTAAAGATGATATATATCAACTAATGCTGCTGGAATCATAAAACCATAGGTATGCATTGAGACGATATTGCGGTCGTCGATGTGCGAACAGATTAAAAATGTGGGGTCTGGTATAGCCCAGCCCCACATTTCAAGTGATTAGAAAATTTTCTCGTTTTTTTGGCTAGAAAAACAGTATGGCGCCCACAGAGATAGTGTTCTCCTTGTCTTCGTTGCCGTTATGAGCTTCTGACTCCTGATCGGTGTATTCGCCCACCAGTTGCAGGCTCTTGGTGAGTTGATAGTAGAGGCCGTAGATGAAGGAGCTGTTGGTTTCGATCAGGGCGCTGTCAGCCTCGCCTCTGGCGGTATCCAGATTACTCTCGCCGTAACTGACGGCGAGCTTGGCCTTACTGAACAGCTTGTAGGAACCCTGGACGTAAAAGCCATCCGAGTCACGTGTGTTGCCGTTAGGAGCGACACTATCGAAGAAGTATCCGGTGGTGCCTATACCTTCTCCGGTATAGTAGTAGCCGACCAGTTCTGCATTCTCGTAGCCGAGCTTGGCGCCGAATTCATAGGCTTTACCCGTATGACCCTGTTGGGTGTTGTCCTCTGCACCCTGTTTCTGGTAGACCGCGCCGGTCCACAGCTTAATATTACCCTGGCCACCAAACAGGTCGGTGCGCGCAAAGCTCAGGTTACCCTGATATTGGGGCTCATCGTGCTCAGTGGCTCCGCCGCTGAGAGGCGCTCCGCCATCTGCGGCAAAACTGATCGCATCTAAAGGTTGGAAGACGCCGATAGAGCCCTGAAAGCCACTAAAATTGGGCGTGGTGTAAGTGATCTGCGGCTGAAAGTCAGCATAGATGTAACCCACGCCGATTCGCCCCAGGCTGGTATTAGGTGGCGTTGCTGCGCCAAGATTCGCGCCTACGCCGGCGATGGTCTGATC
>JBGTHR010000011.1:0-7410 GCA_041746095.1 Gammaproteobacteria bacterium
GAGCTACGCCAGCACTGATGGTGCCTTTAAACCTGGATTTTACGACTCAAATAACTTTGTCGCAATTCAATTGCAGGATCATTACTTTGCTTTTTAGTTTCATCAGGAGGAAGTTCTTAATCGTCCTCACATCTAGGTAATGTGTGAGTGCGAATGACATCTGCTGAATATACTCATACCAGCCTACCCATGAGTATCAACCTTGTCCAGATGACCCTTCTGAACCATGGAATCAGATTCCAACTGGATTCTGTTCTCAGCACTCTCAATACTCTAAGCCGTCTCGACACCCTGCCGAATTCGGATATTGAGTTCTTTTAACTGATCTTCACTGACTTTTGCGGGCGCACTCGTCAACGGACAGCTTGCCGTTTGCGTCTTCGGAAAAGCCATTACTTCGCGGATCGACCGGCTTCCGGTCATCAGCATCACCAGTCTATCCAGGCCAAAGGCGATACCACCATGGGGTGGGCAACCGAATTTTAATGCATCAAGCAGGAAGCCAAATTTCTCCTGCGCCTCGGCCTCCGTTATGCCAAGCAGCGCGAAGACCGCCTGCTGCATCTCCGGCCGATGAATACGAACCGACCCGCCACCCAGTTCCGTGCCATTCAATACCATGTCATAGGCTATGGAAAGCGCTTCACCTGGATTGTCCAGCAGCGTCTGCGGATCGCTGATCGAGGGTGCGGTAAACGGATGATGCAGTGCATTCCAGCGTCCGGTTTTATCATCGCGTTCAAACATCGGAAATTCAATTACCCACAGAGGTTGCCAACCTTTAGTCACCAGCCCATGGTCGTGCCCGAGGCGGACTCGCAAAGCGCCCAGTGATTCATTCACAATTTTGGCTTTATCGGCGCCAAAGAAGATCAGGTCGCCATTTTGCGCTGCCGTGGCTTGCACGAGTGCGGCAACGACTTCATCAGGCAGAAACTTGAGTATTGGAGACTGAAGTCCGTCCACACCCCTGGCTATATCGTTACATTTAATATAGGCGAGTCCCCTGGCGCCATACTGGCCGACAAATTTCGTGTAGTCATCGATCTCCTTGCGGCTTAATTCACTACCACCTTTGAGGCAGAGTGCGGCAACTCGTCCCTCCGGGTCATTAGCAGGCCCTGAGAACACCTTGAATTCCACCGGCTTCATCAGATCCGTGACATCGACGAGTTCCAGGGGGATACGCAAGTCGGGTTTGTCCGAACCGTAACGCCGCATGGCCTCGGCATACGTCATACGAGGAAATGGATCAGGCAGTTCGGCATTTAATACACTGCGAAACAACTCGCGGATCATGGCCTCCATAAGACTCATGATCTCGGCATCACTCAGGAACGAGGTTTCAATATCGAGCTGAGTGAATTCCGGCTGTCGGTCTGCGCGCAGATCTTCATCGCGAAAGCAGCGCACCACCTGATAGTAGCGATCCATGCCGCTCATCATCAGTAGCTGCTTGAACAGCTGAGGAGATTGCGGAAGGGCGAAAAACTCACCGGGATGAGTACGGCTTGGCACCAGGTAATCGCGCGCACCTTCGGGTGTCGCCTTGGTGAGCATGGGTGTCTCGATGTCCAGAAATCCATTCTCATCAAGAAAATTACGCAGGGTTCTGACCACACGCGCACGCGTCCGCAGGCGCGCCTGCATAACAGGCCGTCTAAGGTCGACGTAACGGTATTTGAGACGGGTATCGTCGTGCACGTCTTCATCATCCAGCTGAAACGGCGGCGTCTCTGCGGTGTTCAGGACCTCCAGCCCGCGAACCAGTATCTCGATCTGTCCAGATTTCAGGTTTGCGTTCTGTGTACCTTCGGGGCGTGGCCGCACCAGACCTCTGACACGCAAGACAAATTCGTTACGGATGCGCTCAGCGCTGGCAAACGTATCGGGCGCATCCGGATCAAACACTACCTGCACCAGTCCTTCGCGGTCACGCAGGTCAACAAAAATGACGCCACCGTGGTCCCTGCGGCGATTAACCCAGCCACACACCGTTACTTCTTTTTCCAGCAGGGATTCGTCAATCACTCCACAATAGTGGCTACGCATACTTGTACTCTTGGTCATACTTTTGTGATTGTTGGCAGAAAGGTTTTAGCGGGTCGCATGCATACAAACCCGTGCGGATGCGCTACCAGGCTTGAATTATTCAGAAGTAGAAGCCGTACCCGAGGACTTTTTGGCGGATCCAGTATCCTCTGACTTTGCTGGTTTTACAGTTTCTGACTTTGCCTTATCAGCTTTATCAGTTTTATCAGTGGATTTGTGGTCATCTGCCTTATCTTTACCTGCGATATTACGTTTGTTGTCCTTCTTGAAATCAGTCTCATACCAACCGCTACCCTTAAGCCTGAAGCCTGCCGCTGATACCAGTTTCTTCAGCTTGGATGCACCACATTCTGGACAGTCTATCAACAGAGGGTCACTGAATTTCTGAATGACCTCATGCCGATGGGCACAGGCAGTGCACTCATATTCATAGATAGGCATATCCTTATTCTCTCAGGCTCATTGTTGGATGAAGATTATATGGGCAGGCAGCATTTATACCAAGCCCATTTGACGCGTGTATCTATGAGGGCTTCGGATTCAACCTGCAATAGCGACTTGTTAACAGCAGATACAGCTTGAACAGTATAGACGGCCAGAAATACTAACTGTGCTAGTTTTGTCTGCTCAGCGCCAATTCCCTGGCTTGAATGGCATTTTGTCTGGCCATCTCGGCATTCTTTTTGGCCAGTGTGTACTGATTGTTATGTAGCGCCTGTTCGGCCAAGCCTATCTGATCTTTGGCCAACTGATACAGGGTTGGCGCATCTTCGCTGGCATTCACTGACTCAGCGGCGATAAGGGCTTGACGCGCATCGCTCATTTCCTGCACGGGCGCAGAAACGCAGGCGGACAAAATGTAGACGAAGACAATAAGACCTAAGGCTTTTAATAAAAGCCGTCGACTCGTGGCATAATCACAGCCAGAAACATTACAACTAACTTTCATTAACTATTTTAACCATATGATTCGTATAGAAGGTAGCACCTGTATTTCATGCGGTCAAGCAACTCGATAAATTAATATCAAGAGATTATCATGAACAAAGCTGTAGCCAACACCGTAATTTATCATAACCCACGATGCTCAAAATTACGACAGACCCTGGAATTGATGAGCGGTATGGGTATTCAGCCAATAGTGATTGAATATTTAAAGACACCTCCTGATACGCAAACCCTCAAATCAATCCTGAGCCAGCTTAATATCAGCGCCAGGGAACTGCTGCGCACCCAAGAAAGTGAATATGCTGAACTGGGCCTGGCGAATAAAACCCTGAGTGAAGATGAACTGATTCAGGCCATGACAACACACCCCATTCTAATCGAACGACCCATTGTAATAGCGGGCGAGCGCGTAGCGATCGGCAGACCTCCTGAACGTGTACTGGAGATACTCAAACCATGAACGAGATTCTAATCCTTTATTATAGTCGGCACGGTGCTACTGCCGACATGGCGCAAAAGGTTGCGCATGGTGTAGAAGCCGTCGAAGGAATGCAGGCGCGCGTCAGGACTGTTGCGCCCATATCCACCACCTGCGAGGCCGTTGAAGACAGCATTCCAGACAGTGGCTCGCCTTATGCCAGCCTTGATGATCTCAGGGAGTGCGCAGGCCTGGTGATGGGCAGCCCCACCCGGTTCGGCAATATGGCCGCGCCCCTCAAATATTTTCTGGATCAGACCAGTTCACTTTGGCTCTCAGGCGCCATGATAGACAAGCCAGCAGGCGTATTCACCTCCACATCAA
Source organism: Gammaproteobacteria bacterium (assembly GCA_041746095.1). GTDB lineage: Bacteria > Pseudomonadota > Gammaproteobacteria > JBGTHR01 > JBGTHR01 > JBGTHR01. The sequence goes on from JBGTHR010000011.1 coordinate 3,803, forward strand.
GTCTGCACGGGGGCCAGGAGACCACATTAGTATCCATGATGCTGCCACTCATACATCATGGCATGGTGATAGTAGGGATACCCTATTCGGAACCTGATCTGAACAAGACGCAATCGGGTGGCACGCCATACGGCGCCAGCCACATGGCAGGTGTGGATAGCAAGGCAAAGCTGGCTGAGGAGGAGAAGCGCCTGTGTATTGCACTGGGCAAACGAGTGTCGACAATGGCCCGAATGCTTCATCCTGACTAAGAGAGCCCTTGTATGAGTGTGATGAGCGTGCAAACCGCATCGATCGATGCGGGATTAGCCCGTTAGACAGACATCCCGCCCGATTCATGCATGAAACCATTAAACTGACTGTTCCGGTTATTCACCTTAAAATATTAACATGCGACGTCTGACTTACGGCATGACCCTGACCGGCTATTTTTCGCTGATTACTGTATTACTGGTCTGGAATGCCTGGTTGCAGCCGCCTGCGCAATTACCGCGCGCATTGGTGCTGATCGTCCTGCTGGCTCCATTGATGTTCCCGCTTCGAGGCCTTCTGCATGGCAGAGCATATACCCACGCCTGGGCGGCGTTTCTTGCCTTATTCTATTTTGTGCTGGGCGTTGCCAGCCTGAGTAACCCTGTTTCCACGCTGTATGGAAGTCTTCAGGTCATCAGCAGTGTGTTGATGTTTTTAGGCTGCATCTTTTATGTACGTGCAATGAAGTCCGGGAGAGCATCAATCGAACAATAGATTTTGAGAGAATCAGGTGGACTGCAATATTCCTTTGATAAAGGGTATGGTCACGCGTCTCTGGTCGCGGAGTGATAGGCTATCAATCCGGTCGAGCATTGTCATAAGGCTGCCCATGTCACGTTTATAGTTCTTCAGGATATAAGCACCGGCTTCATCGGGAATTTTGAACCCCCGCTGATACGCGTAGTGAGCCAATGCCGCCTGCTTTTGAGAGTCCGTCAATGTAACCAGATGGTAAACTGGCCCCCAGGTCAATCGAGAGGCCAGATCGGGCAATTTCACAGCTAGCGATAGCGGATTCTCACGGCTGGCAAATACTAATCCATGCCCGGACTCCCGCAAGCGGTTGATGAAACTGAACAATGCCTTCTCCCATGTGGCGTCTCCAATGACGACATCCAGATCATCGATACAGACCCATTTAACCTGTTCTATATTCTCCAGTAGCTCGGGATCAGGTTTGTGAAGCCTCGCCATGGGCAGATAGACAGCGGTATTATCGAAAGCAGCAATACGGTGGCATAACGCCTGTAGCAGATGACTCTTGCCGGTGCCTGCGGCGCCCCACAGATACAGCTGCTGAGTCTGTCCCTCCTCCCTCGCAAAGCCGTTCAGACAGGCAACGGCCTCGTCATTCGCACCAGGAAAATAAGTTTCAAACGTCGCTTTGTCGTGCAGGCCGATCTTCAGGGTCAGCTGGCTGGACTTGTCCAGCATCAAACCTCTTCCTCGCTGGCTTTATACAGATCGCTGTGCTTGTACCGATCATTCGCATAGCGCACCAATACAGCTAATACAGCGGCTACCGGCAATGCAATCAATACCCCGACAAAGCCAAATAGCTGGCCACCCGCCAGCACCGCAAATATCACCGCGACTGGATGTAAACCGATGCGGTCTCCTACCAGTAATGGCGTGAGCACACTACCCTCAAGAAACTGCCCGAGGCCAAATACACCAACAACCAGCAGTAACTGCGTGAGATCCTGACTCTGAAACAGCACTGCCAACCCAGCCATTAATAAGCCGATAATCACTCCGAGATAAGGCACAAAACTTACCAGGCCAGCAATCATGCCGATCAACAGAGACAATTCCAGACCTACCAGCCACAGACCAATGGAGTAAATCGTGCCCAACGCCAGCATGACAGTGAACTGGCCACGAATAAACGCCCCCAGCACATCATCGGATTCATCCGCCAACTGGCTGACTGTTGGCTCCACGCTACGCGGCAATGTAGTCCGAATATGTTCCACCATGACATCCCAGTCACGCAACAGATAAAAAGTAACGATCGGAATCAGCATGAGATTGACCGTCCAGCCGAGTACGGCCAGACCTGATTTGGAGACATACGATGCCACCGTAGCAGCTACACCACCTGCCGTCGACAGGTGTGACTGCAATACCTCCTTAAGTGAATCGATATCAATAGTGGTCAGGCTAACGCCCAGCGTCTGCTGTAGCCATGGAACCGCCGTCATATTTATCCACATGATGTATTTCGGTATGGCGCGGTTCAGGGCCTCTATCTGCTCCTGGATCAGGGGTACAAGCACTACCGCCACCAGAGTCAGTACGATAAATATCAGCAGGAATACAATCACTACCGACCAGGTACGCGACAGACCTATGGCTTCAAATCGGTCTGTAAGGGGGTCACCCATATACGCCAGCAGGGCCGCCACCAGAAATGGAGTCAGTATCGGGCTCAACAGATAAAACACTGCCCCAAGTGCCAGGAAACCTGCCAGCACCAGCCACTGTTGGGAGTCACTCAGTCTCATTGCGAAGCGCCTCCATGGCGCGTTTACTCCATACCATAATATAATCAATACCACTGAAAATCGTGGTGGCAAGAGTGACGACAATAAGCCCCTGGAATAACACCTGAGGCACCCATACCAGTTGATTTAGTATGGCAAAAAGTACAACGAGAATTTGCATAAAGGTATTTATCTTGCTGATCTGGCTGGGAACGATCAGCAACTTGTGAGTTGTAAAATGGTAGGCCACCGCGCCAGTGAATATAACTATATCACGCACCACTACGGCAATAACCAGCCAGACCGGCACGAGAGTCTGCGCGCCCAGTGTCACAAACGCACATATCAGCATGGCCTTGTCCGCCAGCGGATCAAGAAACGCGCCAAACCGTGTAGTCCAGTTGAAGTGCTTGGCAAGATAGCCGTCCAGGCCATCAGAGAGACCCATCAGGGTAAACAGGAGCAACGTTTCCACGTAACGGTGCTCCATTATCAGCCACGCAAGCAACGGCACAAGCAGAATGCGCATGCCGGTAATGACGTTAGGAATCTGCTGACGAATCACGATCGAGCAACCGGTAACACAGCCTCTAATGTCTTTTGATGATCTGCTTTAGTATTGCTTTTGTTGACGTAACATAGCACAGGTGGCCACACAAATAGTAACATTTACAGCCCCACGCCAGACCGTTACCATTCGCCATCACTACCAATGCCTGAGCATTCAATGTCATCAAACTCTGATTCCACTACCCATTCAAGTCTGACCTATCGAGAATCCGGCGTCGATATCGACAACGGCAATCTGCTGGTGGAACGTATCAAGCCCGCCGTAAAGCGTACCCACCGACCTGAAGTGCTGGCGGGTCTGGGCGGTTTTGGAGGAATGTTTGAACTGCCCATGAACCGCTACAAAAATCCGGTGCTGGTCTCCGGCACGGATGGCGTAGGCACCAAGCTGAAGCTGGCGATACGCACCAATAAGCATGACACGATCGGCATCGACCTGGTCGCTATGTGCGTCAATGACATTCTGGTTCAGGGCGCTGAACCGCTATTTTTTCTGGACTATTTTGCCACCGGCAAGCT
>JBGTHR010000012.1:0-5630 GCA_041746095.1 Gammaproteobacteria bacterium
TGCGGTTCCGGCATCCTGTTCGACACTAGAGTCAAAGACAGAGAACCATTGGTGTTCGGCTCATCGGGATTTCTGTATCGATCCAACAAGCTGATGTACGACACTCAGACAAATTCGCTGTGGAATCAGTTTACCGGCCGACCTGTGGTGGGTGCACTGACAAACTCCGGAATTACACTTAATGTCCTACCGCTGGCGACCACTAGCTGGAAACAATGGAAGACAGCTCATCCTGAAAGCCTGGTGTTATCGCTCAAAACAGGTTACTCGCGTGACTACACGCCCGGGCGACCCTATGGCGTCTACTTTGCAACCAATGCGCTTATGTTCCCAGCACCCACAGACGACAAGCGTCTGAAGCCCAAGGACCAGGTATTTGGACTGCGCATCTCAGGCAACGAAAAAGCCTGGCCAATCTCGGTATTTGCAGGTGGGAAAATCATACATGACCGCGCAGGTGTCATCGAAATTGTATTGATTGGCGATGCCGAAACTCGCACCGTGCGCGCCTATCGTTCTGGAGGAAACCGGTTTAGCAAGACCGGTTCAGACCTGACTACACTTGAAACAGCGGATGGGCGACGCTGGCAAGTCACCGAGGCGGCCATACAAGGACCCGATGGTCAAAACCTTTCCCGCCTGCCGGGTCATCTGGCCTACTGGTTCGCCTGGAGCGGTTATCTGGGATCAGCAGATCAAAATAAAGAATAACAACATGACCGCACTGCTTAAACGGTCTATTTACTCCTGTATTCCTCATTCAACAAAACACCCCACTTCTTATTGAAGGGATGTACTTGAGTTACAGGTCGTTCTCCGGAATATACCTCCCTGCCTTCATTCGCCCATTGAAAAATTGAACCCTTGAGATTAACTGCATTTTTGTAGCCCGCCTTGATAGCCTTTTCCGTCATGGCTGCAGATCGATAGCCTACAGAGCAGTAAAAAACGATTTCCGCATCCTTGTCTTTGACAAGTTCGCTGACAGATTTCATGTCTGTGGCATTGCTTGCGTGGTACAGATGACTGACCGCGTATTCCTTCGGCATTCGGACGTCAATAATTATGGTTTGTGGATTGTCAATGAGTTTGTCATGCAATTGCTCGGTAGTGATCGTAGGCACACCGGCAAAGCGGCTGTCTATTAAATCATAGACGTTGTCCCTGCTTAATTCTTTGGAAAACACCGTTGCAGACGCCAAATATAAGAGAAAAATCAGCGGTCGAATGGTTCGGGCTACGTGCATACTGAAAATTTCTCTTACGCAGGTCTTTAGGCTAGTCTTTTTCGCAGGCGAATATTCAACATTTCCACACCCACAGAAAACGCCATGGCGAAGTAGATGTAGCCCTTGGGCACGTGGGTATCGAATCCTTCTGCGATTAGTGTCATGCCCACCAGAATCAGGAATGCGAGCGCCAGCATCTTGATTGTCGGGTTTGCGTCGACAAACTCACCAATGGATTTGGCCGCGAACAGCATAATCCCCACCGCGATGATGATCGCAATGGCCATTATCGATATGTGATCTACCAGCCCAACAGCAGTGATTACCGAATCCAGAGAAAACACAATGTCCAGAATGGCAATCTGAACCAGAATCGAGCCAAGCGTTGAGGCCATTGGAATACCTCCGGCATTATCCTTGCCCGTAGCAGGATTATAACTGGAATGAATTTCGTGAGTCGATTTAAACAGAAGAAACAGACCGCCGCCGATCAGGATAAGATCGCGCGCAGAAATCTCCTGTGCAAATACCGTGAACCATGGATTGGTCAAACCGATCACCCAGACAATCGAGAACAACAGCGCCAAACGGGTCAGCATCGCCAGCGCAAGGCCAGTACGTCTGGCGAAATTACGCTGATGTTCCGGGAGCCTGCCGACCAGAATTGAAATAAAAATGATATTGTCTATGCCCAGCACGATCTCCAGGGCGGTTAACGTGGCCAGGGCAACCCAGGCCTCCGGCATTACTATCCATTCAAACACGATGTACCTCTGAGGTTCTGACTGTTAATAACTTGTAAAAAGTATATCCACAAAATGTTAACGAATTGAAACGGGATATACACTTTATTATGCCTGTGACCATAATTCATTCATTGAAATACGAGTTTACAACGAATGTCAGTCGTTAGGGTTGCGCGATAGTCTCCTGAACAAATGCTTTGATATCGCTCCACACAGGGTGGCGATCCCGCAAGGGAATACTTAACGCAGCCAGGATGCCGGCGTGATCCAGCCCGGCGTAGCGAAAGGTTTTAACGTTTCCGCCCGACTGCCTTACTTTCTCTTCCAGATTGTTGATGTTGTGGGGCTTAACCGAGTCATCTTCGGTTCCATATAACAGCAATAACGGAGGTTCATTTCCATCCACATAATTTACCGGTTGTGATTCGCTATAACGTTCGGGTGGCCCGAAGACTTCCTTCTGGTAATTCTCGGTAAAGGGCAAAAAATCATAGGGACCCGCCAGACCAACAAAACCTCTGATACTCCGGTAGGCCTCGGGTTGTAGATAGTCTTCATTCAACGTTAGCATAGCCGCAAGATGCGCGCCAGCAGAGTGCCCCGTAAGAAATAGTTGATCAGGGTTTCCTCCATATTCGTGAATATGGTTTTTTACCCAGTTTGTAGCTATTCTGGCATCATCCATGATTTGTGGAAACCTCACATCAGGATACAGGCGATAATCAGGGATCACAACAATAGTATTATTTGATGTGAGCGCCTGGGCAACGAAACGATAGTGTTCTTTTGGATATGTTTTACACCCTCCCCAGCAGCCTCCATAAAAAAAGATAACGACAGGATAGTGCTTGACTCGGTCTGGTGTTTTATCCAGTTCAGGGACATAAATATCCAGTTTGTTTGTCGCATGTTCTCCGTAAGAAATATTAGTTTCCACATCGTATTGGCCGGTTAAAGCCAGTGAATTAATGGCGAAAAGCGCTGTTCCTGAGCACCCCGTGATCAGCAATATTGTTGCCATAAACAACAAGGTCGATTTTTTAATAGCTGAAGCAGTTTCAGTATTCATTAGAAGATATCTAATTGGTTCTGGTCGGTCTGAATGATGTCGCGCGATTCATACGATACACGGGACGGGCATGCCCAGATACCTTGCCAATGCCAAGCATATCGCTACTCAGTTCCGGCCTTATTGTGCCAAATGACGGCATACTATGCAGTAGCGAATCCTGCCTGCGAATAACTTTACACATTAAGGCTACAGGAATACCAATTGACTTCCAGTGGCTCCGAATTGAGGATCACAGTTTTTCTTAAATTAATCTTTGGGGTTACTACTGGTAAGGTGATTTGGCTTCTGTTCTGTTAAAGTGCTGATTTTTGGGGTATGACACCCGATCGATAAATACTGGTTAATTTATGAGATCAACTATACTCTTTATCATATTGAAATTAATAATATTATCATCGCCAGTCTCGTATGCAGATAAATCTGCTGATATGGACGAAAGAATGGTTTACGGATGGATCGAGAAAGTTTCTGTCTTGCCATGGGGTATTGCAGCCAAGGCAAAACTTGACAGTGGCGCGAAGACCTCGTCCATGCATGCCGAAAAAATTGAAAGATTCGAGAAGGATGGCGATGATTGGGTGCGGTTTACACTGGAGTTTGAAGATCCGAATGATGAAGATGAACTGTTGCAGTTCCAGATTGAACGGCCTTTGGAACGTAATATCCGGATCAAGCAGCATGCTGACGAACACCAGCGCCGCCCGGTTGTAGCACTTGAGTTGTGCATGGGTCCGCATGTTCACACGATCAAATTCAGTCTCACGGATCGTGACAAGTTCATTTATCCCGTACTTTTAGGCAGAAATTTCCTCAAGGAAAGTGCTCTGATCGATCCTGCCGCAACCTTTTTACGCGGGCCACAGTGTGAGACTGACGACACTCGAAAAAAACGTGACTCTGAAAAGAATGAGTCCGTTAAAAATGAGTCAGCCAGCGGCTAGCATACTACTTAACTATCCGGATAAGCCGATTTGAAAAACCTGCATGTCTATATCCTTGCCCTGGCGCTTACTGTGACAGGCCTGGGCCTGGCTGCCTATAAGACTCGTCACCTGGGCATACCTCTGAAGCCTGCTGAACAAACCGAAGTCTGGACAGTTGAGGCCAACATCAGTTTTGAAGCGAATAACCGTGCAGCCAAACTGAGTTTTTTGATCCCGCGTGATCCGGATGGTTACTCGTTGCTCGATGAAGACTTTGTTTCCAGCAGTTACGGTCTGGCCACTCAGGATGATGGCATCAACCGGGAGGTACAGTGGGCGATTCGCAAGGCGAAAGGCAAGCAGAATCTTTATTATCGAATCCTGCTATATGAGGACGAAAGTTCCAACGCACATAAGTCCTCTGCGAAGGCGGATTTCCCCCGTGTTCCGGATTATCCTGAGCCCAGGAAATCAGCTATCAATACCCTGCTGCAGGACGTGCGCAACGCTTCTGCGGACATTTTGACATTTTCACGTGAGCTGATACTACAGTTCAATGATGAAAGCCCCAATGAGAATGTTCGCCTCCTCAAAATTCCAGATCAATCCAGGATTGGCCGAGTGCGCACGTTAATCGAAGTGCTTGCCGGCGCCCGCATTCCTGCGCGTGTGATTTATATATTGGAACTCAAAGACGGATTGCGTCACGGCAACCTGGAACCCTGGTTGGAAGTGCATAATGGCAATGAATGGGTCATTCTAAATCCTGTTACAGCCGAACTGAAGCTACCCAAAAACAGCCTGATATGGCAAGTGGGTGATGATCCCCTGGTGCATGTGGAAGGGGGTGGTCCTGCAGATGTTGACTTTTCCGTTGCCAGCAGCTCTCAGGATCTACTGTCTATCGCAGAGCATCGCGCCACTCAGCTGAATTCCAATGTCATGGCATTTTCATTATTCAGCATTCCGATAGAAACCCAGAATACTTACCGCATTTTGCTCATGGTTCCACTGGGCGCCTTTCTTGTCGTGATGATACGTAATTTTATCGGCTTCAAGACGTTTGGCACATTCATGCCCATATTGATGGCGCTATCATTTCGAGAGACTGAGCTGCTATGGGGGATTATTCTCTTCACCCTGCTGGTCTCGCTGGGGTTGATGGTTCGATTCTATCTGGAGACACTAAAACTTCTGCTGGTGCCGCGTCTTGCCTCCGTCCTGACGATTGTGATTCTGTTGATGGCGGGTGTCAGTGTGATAAGCCACAAACTTGGTATAGACCGCGGGCTTTCGATAGCACTGTTTCCGATGGTGATCCTGGCGATGACCATTGAGAAGATGTCCCTGGTGTGGGAAGAATCCGGGCCCTCCGAGGCTATTCAACAAGGTCTTGGCAGCTTGTTTGTCGCCAGCCTGGGCTACCTTGTCATGACTAATACATTGCTTGAGCATCTGGCATTTGTATTCCCGGAATTACTGTTAGTCATTCTGGCCATGACATTATTGATGGGCCGCTATACCGGTTATCGAATATCGGAGCTCTGGCGTTTTCGCACCGCTTTGCTGGAAAAAGGCAATTAGCCAAATGCAATTCTGGCCCGCAAAATTGCGCAGCATGGGTATTATGGGTATGAATAAGCGCAATGGTGATTACATT
>JBGTHR010000013.1:0-11949 GCA_041746095.1 Gammaproteobacteria bacterium
CGCACTTGTGAGAGGGCGTTAAGACCGGCCGTTCCAGCACCAACGATGGCTACATCAACCTGTTTTTTCATTTACCTGTTACCAAATGTCTAATGACGATTCTTAATCTGAACCGCATCAGTGTGTGAGGAGACCTAAGAAAATACGTATTATGTGTCTGATTGTAGCAAATCAAGTGATTCTGTGGTTCACAGTGGATTTTATCACTCTATTTCAAACATTCGAAGCGCGTGAATATACAAAGGGGTGCTGTTTCGTCGGCCAGTCAGTGCGGCACAGGTTGTATGACTGGCGTAACGTAGTTTATGATGCTCATCTGATGCCTCGTTAAACTCGTAAAGCCATAATTAACAGTCTTGTACGCATTCAGTGTGCGTAGCCAGAGGTCAGCCTCATTTCCCTATATCTTGTATGATTAATCTCCTATGCTAGAAGCAGTCAAGGCTTTTTTCTCCGACGGGCTGTTCAGCGCGGAGGAAGAGCAGGAAGAAAAACATGCCCTTGAGCTGGCTACGGCAGCTTTATTGCTTGAGGTGGGCTATGCGGATTTTGAAATTGAGGATGATGAACTGAAGATCATCGCCAATGCATTAATGCAGAATTTTGAATTCAGTGAACAGGAGATACACTTGCTCATTGAGGCTGCGCTAAAACAGCGTGAATCCAATGAGTCACTTCACCCGTTTGTACATATTGTAAACAATAACTTTTCAGCAGGCGAGAAAGTCAAGGTAATTGAAACCATGTGGCGAGTGGCATACGCCGACAGGCGTCTGGATAAATATGAAGAGCACAGAATCCGGAAGATTGCCGATCTTCTATATGTCCCTCACAGGGATTTCATTCGGACCAAGCTTGCAGTACAGGAACAATTCAGCAGGTCATAAAAAAAGTGGAACATTTAATACATGTTCCACTCTGCAAAATAGTATCCAGTGACTGACATTCGACCGTATATTCGAGTCGAGTGCTAGACCATATCTTTGAGGCCTTTCAGCGGCAATATCTTTACAGCTTTGCGAGCTGGTTTGGCCTTGAACATGACCTCTTCACCGGTGAATGGATTAGTGCCTTTGCGGGCTTTAGTCGCGGGCTTTTTAACAAGCTTGATCTTCATGAGGCCGGGCATATTAAAGGCGCCTGCGCCTCGGGGCTTCAGGTTTTTTTCAATCAGGGCAGTCAGGGAAGTAATCACATCGCTGACATTCCTTTTTGTAAGTCCGGTTTCCTCTGAGATGTGTGCGAGAATCTCTGATTTGGTGGGTGGTTTTTTGACAGTATTAGCGGTTTTTGTTTTGGTGACCATATGTATTTCCTCTTGTCATGCAGTTCATTCAACCTTGCGCGCAGTAAAGATAGCACGACAAATAAGGATTCGCGAGATTGAACGCGTACTAAATGCGTAAAAACCAGTGTTTATTTGAGTCTTTTATCGATATTAGCCCGCCAGAGTAGATAATCAAAGAAAAATTGAGAGTGTTTCGCCAGAGTATGTCATGTTTGTTCTGCTTAATTCGACACGAATTCCTGTCTGAAGTCGAACGACTCTTTCTGACTGCCGTCAGGTGTAACTCCGATAGTAAAGTTGAGCAATTCATTGTCTGAGATCGGGAACTCGCCTATATAGTATATGGCCCCACCATCAGTAATCTCTCGCATACTCATGGTTTTTATTTGATTGGACGGATTAACGGCAGTTGCGGTTACGTTCGCTTGTATGGGCAATGAGCTGAGACCAATATGCTTCTTCAACACTGAAACTGTGAGCATGGCGCGGTTCTTACTGCGTTTGATACCGTACATTTTGGCGACTGCGGCATCGAGGAAGTTGGTGTTGATAGCATTATAGTGAACGACAAAATCATCAAATTCTACAGACTGCTCAGCCCGAACAGTATTGATTGCGAGCGCTGAGAAGAACAATGCATAGATAGCGATCAGGGAGATTCTTGTGTTTGTCATGTGTACCCTCCGGTGACTATTGGATTTTATTATGACACTAGCCCGATTGTATAATTCCTCATGTATGCTCAAGGCTTAGTGCGAGTGAAACGGTAAATCGCTATCTCGCTCAGTGCGTTTGGCAACAGCCGTGAACCGAGACGGGACCGATGTCTGTGATCCACCGCAGCGCGTTCAAGGATATGAATATTTTTCAGTTTGCACAACGCCTCAAAGTCTTTGAGTGTGCACAGGTGTATGTTAGGCGTATCGTACCACTGTTCCGGCAGTGAGCGGGTGACCGGCATGCGGCCTCGCAAGGCGATCTGCAGCCGGTTTTTCCAGTATCCCAGGTTTGGAAACGTCACGATCCCCTGTTTGCCTACGCGCAACATATCGTCCAGCAGACTCGCCGGATGGTGAACGGCCTGTAATGTCTGAGTCATCACCACGTAGTCGAATGAGTCATTACTGAACAGTTCGCCAAGCCCGGCATCGAGGTCGGCCTGTATGACGGTCACGTCTTTCTCGATGCATGAGACGATATTGCTGTCGTTGATTTCCAGGCCAAAGCCTGTGACTTTTCGATGTTTCCACAGATGCGCAAGTAGAGTGCCATCACCGCAACCCAGGTCAAGAATGCGTTTGCCCGGCTCTATCCATTCGCTGATGATCTGGAGTTCTGTGCGCATTGGATTTTTCAGTCTGTCTAAACCAGCTCAATTTCCTGGGCGACCCTGCTCATATAGGCATGCAGGACGTTTTTATACTGAAGTATGGGCATCAGAAAGGCATCATGCCCATGGTGAGCCTTGATATCAGCGTACGTGACGACACGATGCGCCTCCAGCAGGGCGCGTACGATCTCGCGTGAGCGCTCCGGGGAAAATCTCCAGTCACCGGTAAATGAAATGACCAGAAATTCAGCGATCGTTTCTTTAAACGCCAGACTGAGATCATCATTATAATCCTTGGCGGGATCAAAATAATCCAGCGCCTTGGTCATCAGCAAATACGTATTGGCATCAAACCGGTCAACAAATGACTGGCCCTGATAACGCAGATAGCTTTCGACCTGAAATTCCACATCAAACCCATAATTCAGTTGCTTGTCGAGTAATTCACGGCCAAATTTCGCATGCATTGAGGCGTCTGAGAGATAAGTGATATGACCAAGCATACGGGCCAGCATTAATCCCTGTCTGGGGACCGTATCGTGCTCTGCGTAATAGCCGCCGTGAAAGTTGATGTCTGAGGTGATGGCCTGGCGGGCAACTTCGTTAAAGGCAATGTTCTGCGCAGTTAATTTGGATGCGGCGGCAATAACAACCGCATGTCGTACGCGGGCCGGGAAATCGATTGCCCATTGCATCACCTGCATGCCACCCAGACTGCCGCCGATTACGGCCGCCCATTGGGTTATGCCAAGCGTGTCGGCCAACTGGGCCTGGCTTTTTACCCAGTCACTGACGGTAACAACGGGAAAATCGGCACTATAAAGTTTGCCGGTTTGCTGGTTAAGCGTATTTGGGCCGGTGCTGCCCTTGCATCCACCCAGATTATTCGGGCACACAATGAAGAATTTGTTGGTATCAAATGGTTTGCCTGGGCCAATACTGGTTTCCCACCAGCCGGGTTTTGTGTCCTCCGGACTTGAATATCCGGCAGCATGCTGATCGCCCGACAGGGCATGGCAAATCAGCAGGGCATTGGAGCGATTCGAATTCAGCTCACCGTATGTCTCATAAATCAGGTCATATTCCGGAAAAGTGCGGCCGCAATCAAGCGGCAGGGGTGTGTCGAAATGCGCAGTAATTGCTGTGACCAGCCCGACCGAGTCCGCCGGTAATGATGTATTCATTGACTGTATTGGATGGATTGCAGAATGATCAGCAGCACATACAGCCCGACGATGACAATCATGGACGACAGGTCAATCATGCCGATCGCCGGAATACGCCGCCTTACCGGTCTAAGCAAAGGCTCCGTGAGACTGCGCAACAGGTTGATTGCCGGATTAGGACTGCCCATGCCGGGTGTAATCCAGCTGGCAATCGCCTGTATAAATATTGCCAATATATAGATCCAGATGGCCAGGATTAATAGATCGAGTATTGCCTGCGCCGGAATAACCATCGCAAACCGCCTGCCAAGGCTGGCAAGCAATGAGAGTTCAATGATTTTCAGAAACAGCATCAGCAGTATGGCGGCGGTGTCGACTTTGCCGATACTGGGAATGAACTTGCGCAAAGGGATGAGAACTGGACTGGTGGCGGTCACAATAAACTGCGATAGCGGGTTATAAAAATCGGCTCGCGCCAATGCAAGCAGCATCCGCAGCATTACCAGTACGATATAGACCGTGAATAATGTATGGATCAGAAATTCTGCTACATTGCCAGCAATATTCATTTCAATTAGCCTTTGATAATGGGTAAATGCGAGACCATATGAGGAGTCCGGTTATTATTTTCCTGATTGTTCCGCCAGCTCCCTGGAACGAACCGCAGCAGCATCCAGCGCGCGCCTGAAGTGTTCGCGCAGGTTGCCTTGCTCCAATTGCGCGATTCCCTGTTCGGTTGTGCCTCCTGGCGAAGTGACGCGTTCACGCAAAATGGCGGGGTCTTCATGACTCTCCAACGCAAGTTTTGCAGTACCAAATGCGGTTTGCAGTGTCAGCAGCCTGGCATCGTGCTGACTCAGTCCCAGGCTGATACCGGCTGACTCTATAGCCTCCATCACCAGCAGAAAATAGGCGGGCCCGCTACCCGACAGGGCGGTAATGATATCCAGAGTGTCTTCATCATGCACCCATAGAGTAATTCCTACTGCATGCATGATGGACTCGGCCTGCGCCCGCTGGTCCTGAGTGACGGAATGGCTGGCGAATAACCCGGTTGCGCCACTTTTGACCAGCGCCGGTGTGTTAGGCATGCAACGTACAATACTGTGTTCAAAATCCAGCCAGCCCAGTATGGTCTGCGTACGAATGCCCGCCGCTATGGATATGATTAAGGGTGAAGTGTCAGCCAGGCTGGCGGCAACTCCCAGCGCTGCGGCCCTCAGAATCTGGGGTTTGACTGCAAATACGACTATATCAGCCCCGGCTACGGCCTCCCGATTGTCCTGCAGGGCGCGAATGCCTGCGAACTCCTGGTTAAGTCGTTCGCATTGCTGCGTATCAGGGTCCGAGATACGAATTTGTTCAGTCGGCCAGCCCGCATCGATGAGACCGCCGACCAGACTGCGCGCCATGTTGCCGCCACCGATAAAGGCCAGAGTCAGGTAAGTCATTAGTGTATTTATGTAATGGGAACGAGTCGAATATTTCCGTACAGTCAGTGTGCGTAAGTATAACGATTGTCATTGAATGATAGAGATATTATCCAGAATTCGTATTTTTTCTGGGCCCGAAAATACCGGCGCCAATCCTGACCATAGTCGCACCTTCGGCAATCGCGGCCTCAAAGTCATCACTCATACCCATGCATAGTGTATCCAGCGCATGACCTTGCAGGATGAGATTCTCGAGCAGTTCGCGCACCAGGGCGAATTGTCTGCGTTGTTCGCCGATTTCTTCGGCGCGTCTGGGTATTGCCATCAGACCTCTTAGAGATAAACCGGGCAGTGTCGCGACCTGATCGGCAAGTGTGGGCAGAGCGTTTATTGTAACCCCTGACTTGCTGGCCTCTTCACTGATATTCACCTGGAGACAAACCTTTAATGAATGGCTGGAGCCGGCCCTATGCGCGCTCAGGCGTTGAGCAATTTTCAGCCGGTCTACGCTGTGTGCCCAGGCAAAATTTTCAGCGATTATTCGAGTCTTGTTGCTCTGAATCGGTCCTATAAAGTGCCAGATAATCGGCCGATCCCGCAGTTCATCGATCTTCTGCAGCGCCTCATTGGCATAACTCTCACCCAGGTGTTGTATGCCGCACTCTTCAGCCTCAAGAATACACTCTACAGGCTGTGTCTTGCTGACGGCCATTAATTGGGTGCTACCGATAATGCGCCCATAACGCTGTTCAGCCTGCAGCATGGATTGCTGAATGCGGCTAATTCGTGTCTTGATGCTTGGCATGGTTCAAAAATTCACGAATTATCATGCAGAAACCCTCAATAGCACGACATTTGGTCACAAGAAATGGCTGTCTTATCGAATAGTCCGCAGCAGTCTCTCCGCAAGCTCAAGCAACATTATATGATTGTCGCTCGGAATTTTCCGGGATTGAAGATTCCATGCGCAGCGACCGGAGTCTACTGTATCCGGCCACCATGGTGAAGCAGTAGTAACTACCAAGGAGTTTTAAGTGGATATTTCACAATTACTGGCATTTTGCGTCAAAAACGGGGCGTCGGATCTACACCTCTCCGCTGGCGTGCCGCCGATGATACGCGTGGATGGAGATGTCCGTCGAATCAATGTTCCTGTCATGGAGCACAAGCAGGTGCATGCATTGATTTACGACATCATGAATGACAAGCAGCGTAAGAATTATGAAGAGTTTCTTGAGACCGACTTTTCGTTTGAGGTGCCGGGGCTGGCCAGATTCCGTGTCAATGCCTTTATGCAGAATCGAGGCGCGGGTGCGGTATTCCGCACCATTCCAACTAAGATACTGACCCTTGAAGAACTAGGCTGCCCAAAAATTTTTGAGGATGTGTCTTCCTATCCGCGCGGCATAGTGCTGGTTACGGGTCCGACTGGATCAGGAAAATCCACTACCCTCGCTGCCATGGTGAATTTTAAGAACGAGACTGAATACGGTCATATTTTGACGATTGAAGATCCGATCGAGTTCGTTCACACCAGCAAGAAATGTCTCATCAATCAGCGTGAAGTGCATCGCGACACCTTGGGTTTTAACGAGGCATTGAGGTCGGCGCTGCGTGAGGATCCGGATACCATACTGGTGGGTGAAATGCGCGACCTTGAGACCATTCGCCTGGCATTGTCGGCAGCGGAAACCGGCCACCTGGTATTTGGCACACTGCATACCAGTTCGGCAGCCAAGACTATAGATCGTATCGTCGATGTATTTCCGGCAGCGGAAAAGGATATGGTCCGTTCCATGCTCTCGGAATCGCTGAAATGTGTGATTTCTCAGACTCTGTGTAAAAAGATTGGCGGTGGCCGCGTAGCGGCTCACGAAATCATGATCGGCACCCCGGCGATTCGCAATCTGATCCGTGAGGACAAGGTTGCACAAATGTACTCCTCGATACAGACAGGTCAGAATGTCGGCATGCAGACGCTGGATCAGAATTTACAGGTAATTGCCTCCAGGGGGCTGATCAGCAAGGAAGAGGCCCGCCGCAAGGCCGCAAACAAGGATAACTTCTAGAATCAATTGAGGAGACGTTCATGGAACGCGATCAAGCCATTCGCTTTATGCATGATTTGCTAAAGACACTTGTTCACAAGGGGGGCTCCGATATGTTTATCACTGCGGGTTCGCCACCCTCTCTCAAGGTCGATGGTAAGATGATAAAAATCACCAACCAGGCATTGTCCTCCGCGCATACACAGGTTCTGGTGCGCTCTATTATGAATGATCGTCAGGTCACGGAGTTTGACGAGACGCAGGAGTGCAACTTTGCCATCAGTCTGCCGGGCGTATCCCGGTTTCGCGCGAATGCCTTTATGCAGCGCGGCAGCCCCGGCATGGTATTGCGTGTCATCAAAGGCGATATTCCAAATTTCGAGGAGTTGCGGCTGCCGCCAGTGCTCAAGGAATTATCCATGACCAAGCGCGGACTGATCTTGTTCGTGGGCGGCACAGGATCGGGTAAATCGACCTCGTTGGCGTCCATGGTGGGTTATCGAAATGAAAACAGCTTCGGGCACATAATCACTATCGAAGACCCCATTGAGTTTGTTCATCCACATAAAAACTGTGTGGTGACACAGCGAGAGGTCGGTGTGGATACCGAGAGTTATCATATCGCCCTGAAGAACACGCTGCGACAAGCGCCGGATGTCATACTGATCGGTGAGATACGTGATCGTGAGGCCATGGAACATGCCATTGCCTTTGCCGAGACCGGACATTTATGCCTGTCAACCCTGCATGCCAACAGCACCAACCAGGCGCTGGATCGCATCATCAACTTTTTCCCCGAAGAGCGCCGCGCTCAATTGTTGATGGATTTGTCGCTGAATCTCAAAGGCATTATCTCACAGCGTCTGTTGCCTACCGAGAAGGGTAACGGCCGCATTCCAGCCATAGAAGTCCTGATCAATACACCACTAATGGCTGATCTGATATTCAAGGGCCATGTACATGAGATGAAGGCTCTGATCGCACGCTCCAATGAGACGGGTATGCAGACTTTTGATCAACACCTGTTTGCGCTGTATGAGGAAGGGTTGATCAGCTTTGAAGATGCGCTGCGCAACGCGGATTCGGTAAACGATCTGCGTCTGCGTATCAAGTTGAACGGTAAGAACTCAAAGGACCGTGATCTCCTCGAAGGCTTGCATGATGTGACAATGGAAGAGACATCGCAAGAGAGCGGAATGGTGAATTGATTCCGTGAACATCAATCCGTATCTCAAGCTGATGTCTGAAAAACAGGCGTCAGATCTGTTTTTCACTACAGGCGCGCCCGCCTGTATCAAGATTAATGGCGAGACCCGCCATATAAGCCGCTCACCCCTGGCCCCTGGCATGATTAAGACCATTGCCTATGGCATTATGGATGAAAAACAAATCCAGGAATTTGAAACAACCAAGGAAATGAACCTTGGAATCTCGCTGGTAGGTGTGGGTCGCTATCGCGTTAACATCTATTATCAGCGCGGCGAAGTCTCTATGGTGATCCGCTACATCAAGGGCGCGATTCCGAGTATGCAATCGCTCTTGCTCCCGCCGATTCTGAAAGATCTGGTGCTGCAGAAAAACGGGCTATTGCTGGTGGTAGGTTCAACCGGATCGGGAAAGTCGACCACGCTTGCCTCCATGATTGATCACAGAAATGCTCAAATAACGGGACATATTCTCACCATAGAAGATCCCATCGAGTATACCTTCTCACACAAGAAATCCATTATCGGGCAGCGTGAGGTCGGACTTGACACGTTATCGTATGAGAATGCATTACGCGAGGCGATGCGCGAGGCGCCGGACATGATTATGATAGGTGAGGTGCGTGATCGAGAAACCATGGAAGCCGCCATCAGTTATGCCGACACGGGTCATCTATGCGTCACGACCCTGCATGCCGTGAATGCTAACCAGGCTATAGATCGAATACTTAATCTGTTTCCTCCCGATGCCAAGCAACAGATTCTGAGGGACTTGTCACTAAACCTGCGAGGCATCATCTCGCAGCGTTTGATACCCAGCCTGGAGGGCGGGCGTGTACCCGCAGTCGAGGTGCTGGTCAATACGCCGTATATCTCCCAACTTATTCGCAAGGGACAGATAGTGGAAATCAAGTCGGTGATGGAGAAGGGAGGCGTGTCAGGTATGCAGACATTTGATCAATCCCTGCTCGACCTTTACGAAGCAAAAAAGATCACGCTGGACGAGGCGTTATCCAATGCGGATTCGCGCAGTGATCTGGAATGGAAGATCAATTTTGGTAATTCGACCAGGAAAGCCCATGAATTAGCAACGGAACTGGAGTTTCCCAGTTACCTCAATTTATACAATGATAAGTCGAATGATTCGAACGAAACATTTCTTGCCGGAGTTGCGAGTAGTGATCCTGGTCAAAGTGCCGAGCTTGAAGAGGCAATCGAGTCAGAAGTTGACAACTCCCTGGACTTCGGTTTTAACGCCTCGGAATTTTATGATAATGAGGACGAATTGCGCGAAATCGCTAATGAAAAGGTGCAGCCAATCGATAATCCGGCTTGATGCCAGAGAGATATTCCCCAACTCATTCGCAGATTTGTTAACTAACTGGCCCACTGAACCTGATCGGCCTGAAACACAGGGCCATCAACGCACACCCGCTTCATCACCAGACCCGATTCCTGTTTCAACAGTACCGTGCAGCCCGCGCAACCACCCACCGCACAGGCCATATATTCCTCCAGTGAAACCTGACAGGGAATAGCAAACTCACCAGCCAGTTCTGCAGTGGCGTGGAGCATGGCATGCGGACCACAGGCAAACATTTCTACTTCCGCGAGTTCTTCTGCGTTGAGATTGTTCAACCAATCACGCGCCAGTGAAGTGATGAATCCATCATAGCAGCCGGAATAGCCCTGCTGGCTGGTCAGCCGAGAGGCAATTCCCCAGTCTTCCAGCAACGGCATGCAGGCGATGACTCCTTCCGGAATACCGGGAATCAAAATCGTTGAGGGCCTGGGCTCAAATGGAAAGGGGACTTCTGAACCCATCAAGACAAGAGTTGTTGCTGCCGGGTTCGAGCGCAATGAGTCCGCCAGAAAGATCATCGGTGGAATTCCCACGCCACCTCCCATTAGGAGCTTACGTGGTCTATCCGGATTCATTGTAAACACATTGCCGATGGGTCCCATCAGGCTCAGCGATTGTCCTGCCTGCTTGTGACTCAAAAATGCGGTGCCTGCGCCTACATTTTTGTACAAGATCTCAATCCAGCCATGAGTAGGGTCAGCGCGCATGATCGAGAACGGTCTGCGCATTGCGAGCTGGCTGTCGCACTGCAGATGGACAAAACTGCCGGGGTTGCTGATTGCAGAAATTTCAGGTGAGTGCAGTCTCAACACATACTGCTCGCCGGGATAACTCAGGTGATGAACTATGGTCGCGTCTTCAACCAGAATGCTGTTTCGATGGGATGATGTCATAGCGTATTAAATATCACATGAGTCCTGTGACATTTGTCACCGGGTTATGTTATTGAAAAGTGTACAGTGAAATATGAATGCATTATGATCATTTGATTCGTCAAAACGCCTCTAAACGATTCTCAGGAAATATTGTCTTAGATGAGCGTCAATATTTCCAGGAGAAACGCAGCTATGAAGACCGAAGCCATCAGTTTTATGGAATGGCAAAAGCGT
Source organism: Gammaproteobacteria bacterium (assembly GCA_041746095.1). Lineage (GTDB taxonomy): Bacteria > Pseudomonadota > Gammaproteobacteria > JBGTHR01 > JBGTHR01 > JBGTHR01. Next base: position 10,943 of record JBGTHR010000013.1, read on the forward strand.
TTTGGCAGCAATGAAGCCTGTATGCACTATTTGGCTCAACAACGCTGGTCTGAAGGCTTTCAATGTCCGCGCTGCGGTCATGATCATGGCTATTTGATTCAGCGCCGCCGTCACTACGAATGTACACAGTGCCGGTATCAAGCCTCGGTGACGGCTGGCACAGTATTTCATTCTACCAACCTACCGTTGACCAAATGGTTCTGGGCCATCTATTTGATGACCTCGGACAAGGGCGGCATTTCGGCGATGCGTCTGTCGAAGCTGCTGGACGTGTCGTGGCCGACGGCGCGTGCGATGTTGCAGAAATTGCGTAGCGCCATGGCGCATCGCGACAGCCTGTATCGGTTGACTGAGCTGGTTGAGTTGGACGATGCCCTGGTGGGTGGTAAACGGCCGGGAAAGCGCGGTCGCGGCGCCGCCGGTAAAACTGCCGTGCTGGTGGCGTGCGAAGCCCACGACGGCCGCGCCGGATATCTGGCCATGCAAGCCGTTGCCGGTGTTACGGGTAAGACGGTGAGTGACTTTGCCAGACATCGCTTAAGTCCTGATTCCCGAATACGTACCGATGCCTTGCACGCGCTGAATACCCTGGGTGAGGAGTTTGCCCACAGTGCACGCAAAACACCGCCAGAACAGGCCAGCGCCTGGCTGCCGTGGGTGCATATTGCGATTGCCAATTTGAAACGTTTTCTGCTGGGTACCTTTCATGGTGTGTCAGGTAAATATCTACAGGAATATCTCGATGAATTCTGTTACCGGTTCAATCGGCGTCATTGGGAACAGCAACTCCCGTTACGTCTATTACACCTGTGCATTGACCATACTCCCGTTCATTTCGCCTGAGAATTCTTTAGAGGCGTTTTCGTCAATGGTATGTCCATGCCGGAACAGGGAGATATTAATGAAAACAAGATCTCGCATTATATCTGTTTGTCTATCAATCGTTTTGCTTGCCGTCTCCGGATGCGGGGGTGGCGGCAGTGACGCGACGATCTTGACGCCGATTC
>JBGTHR010000014.1:0-4373 GCA_041746095.1 Gammaproteobacteria bacterium
TAGAGTTGATTTAATATTAATCATTGATAGTCTCCTTATAGAATGATTGCATGTATGATTAGTATTAGCAGAATTAAAGATTAATTTTGATTTCTATAGCATACCTCGTGCCAATTAAAGTAAATCTTTTTATTTCAGTATCTTGTATGATCGAATTTCTAAACACTTGGGATAATCTCAAAAGATCCGTTGAGTAGTGTTGCCAAATGGCGACATCATTCTTGAGTGAAATGACTAACTGTATGTAATCGTTTAGTTTGCTGTAGTCGCCAGCAGGCAACACAATCGTTTAATCTGTAACACACTATGAGATCTTGCGCTGGTTATGGCTTAAGTCATTACATTCCACTCTGACTATGCCCGTGCGTCGATCATCAGTACAATACAGCCCATTTGCGTATGCGGGGCTATGCGGCAGGTTTTGACAGATCTGAATTCATCGTATGTCGATCTCGAAAACACGTTAGCATGCCCGTCGATTCATATATATTTAAACAGGTAATCCGATGAAAACGCTTTTAATGCTCCTGATCGCCAGTAGCTTTTTGAATATCCTGGCCTATGCGGACAGCGATGTCGTTCAGGTACAAGCTGTCAAACAACGCGGTGAAGCGGTGTTGGGAGGCACGGTGATACCGTATAAGGTCGTCACGCTTTCTGCGCAATTGCCTGGTCGAATTGAGCTCGTGGCAGGAGAAGAGGGTGATCAGTATGACTCAGGAACCTTACTGGTCGAGATCAATGATGACGATATCCTTGCCCGCAGGCGCGCCGCGCTGGCTCAGTTATCCAATGCGGAGGCTGCGTTACGCAATAATCAGGTGCAATACGGTCGCGAGCTGTATTCACCCGCGTCCAAAAGTATGAGTCGTGCGCCTGGTATGGGGATGCCAATGATGTTCGACAATATGTTCACACGCAATTTTTCTGATTTTACTGGCCAGGGCGACTCATATATCGAACGTCAGGCGGATCTTTACGCCCAGGGTTCAGGCGTTGATCAGGCCCAGGCGCTGGTCCTGAGCGCGCGTTCAAATCTGGAAGAGCTGGATACGAAATTGAGGGACGCGCGCAGTCTGGCGCCGTTCGACGGTATGATTCTGAAAAAGAATGTTGAAATCGGCGATACCGTCCAGCCGGGCCAGCCGCTATTAACCTTTGGGCATACCAAATTCCTGCGCATACAGGCCGAGGTTCCGGCGAGGTTGGTGCAGTTTCTTGAAGTGGGCGCGATGGCGCAGGCCTATCTGGATGTTGGGCGCACACGAGTGGAGGCGCGTATATCGCAGGTCTATCCTCTGGCGGATGCCGACCGCCATACCGTTACGGTGAAATTTGATTTGCCGATGGGTGTACCGGGTGGGCCTGGCATGTATGCCGAAGTACACGTGCCAAGCGGGGAGATCTCTCAACAGGAAACCCCGGTCATTCCTGCTACAGCAGTTATGCGTGGCGGGAGTCTTCCTGCGGTTTTAGTAGTCAACAATGAAGGCAGCTCCGAATTACGCTTGTTACGGCTGGGTGTAGAAAACGAGGATGGCAAAGTGACTGTGTTATCTGGCCTGAATCCTGGCGAACAGATAATCGACAACCCTCCACCGGGGGCGGGTTCCGGATGGATGCCACAGGCTAACCAGGCAAAGCGCTGATTTAAAAACGCAAGAAAATATCCGAGCTGGCTCACATTGGCTCTGCCGTTCTGAGAAACCACACGATAGCAGCACTATTGTATGACGAATAATCAACACCCCAACGATCCGGTATCCGGCGAGCCGCCGAATACTTTGGGCCTTGCAGGCGCTATGGCGAGGAGTTTCATCCATTCGCCACTCACTCCACTGTTGTTGGTAGTAGCACTGGCGATCGGTGTGCTGGGTTTGATGATCACACCCAGACAGGAAGATCCGCAGATCTCCGTTCCTATGGTGGACATTTTCGTGCATTATCCTGGCGCCTCTTCCGAGCAGGTATCCAGTCTGGTAGCGGATCCGCTCGAACGCATCATGAGTGAAATCCCGGGCGTCAATCATGTCTATTCGGCCTCCAAGCGGAATGAGGCGATTGTCACCGTCGAGTTCGTGGTTGGCGAAGAGATGGAGCCCTCTCTGGTCAAGTTGTATGACAAGCTGCAGTCGAATACGGACAAGATTCCACCCGGTGTTTCTCAGCCGCTGGTGAAACCCAAGGGTGTCGATGATGTTCCGGTTGTCACGCTGACCCTGTGGTCCCCTGAGGTTGACGATGCCACACTGAATCTGGTGGCATTGGATGTATTGCAGCGTATCAAGGAGGTGCCTGATACCAGCCAGGGGTTTGTCGTCAAAGGACGATCCGAGCAGCTCAGGGTAGAGGTTCTGCCGGAGAGACTGGCGGGATATGACATCAGTCTTGAGCAGATCGCCAACACTATAAAGTCCGCTAATAACGAGCAGAGTGCGGGCGCGGTCGAAGCGCAGGGGCGCAGCTTTGAACTGTATACCGGATCATTTCTGACCAGCGCAGAAGATGTTGAGCGGCTGATTCTGGGTATGCGTAATGGCAGTCCTGTGTATGTCAGAGACGTAGCGAAAGTGACGCTGGGGCCTAGCGAGGCGCATGCGCTGGTCAATTATTACACGGGTGTTGCATCGGCGTCAGAGATCAAGGCCAATGGCGTGCCTGCGGTGACGCTGGCGATTGCAAAAAAGAAGGGCTCCAATGGCGTTACGGTGGCCGAGAATGTTTTGCATCGGGTCGAGTCACTCAAGGGCCGGATTATTCCTGACAATATTAATGTGAGCGTCACCCGGAATTATGGTGAGACGGCCAGCGACAAAGTCAACGAACTGATCCTGAAGTTATTTATCGCCACGGCCGCGGTCGCCGTGCTGGTCTTGATTGCCATTGGCATGCATTCCGTTTCGCTGGGACTGCGGGCGGCCAGCGTGGTTCTGGTGGTCATTCCGGTAGTCATACTGGTGACAGTATTCAGCGCCTGGTTGCTGGGTTATACGATAGACCGGGTCAGTCTGTTTGCGCTGATATTCTCCATCGGCATCCTGGTGGATGACGCCATCGTGGTGGTAGAGAATATCTATCGGCGCTGGCTGGAAAAGGGCGAAATCGATACCACAACCTCCGTAGTTGCGGTCGCCGAAGTGGGCAATCCCACCATTCTCGCGACCTTTACCGTGGTGGCGGCATTGCTGCCCATGGGATTTGTCAGTGGCATGATGGGGCCTTATATGGAACCCATACCGGCACTGGGTTCAGTAGCCATGCTGTTGTCGCTGTTCGCTGCGTTTATCTTTACGCCCTGGCTTGCAATGCGCTTGAAACCGAGCCTGAGCAGTCTGGAGAAGGCCGGTCGTGGCGAACATAAGCAGAACGAAAAACTTGAAAGGTTCTTTCGTGGTCTGTTACTGCCACTGCTTAACGATCGTAAAAAGGGTTTCGGTTTCCTGATCGGCGTGATTGTGATCTTCTTTCTGTGTTGTGCGCTGTTTTATACCCAGGCGGTGCGCGTCAAGATGTTGCCGTTGGATAATAAGCCGGAGTTCAATGTCGTGGTCAATTTTCCCGAGGGCACGGCATTGCCGGTCACGGCGAATGCAACCCGCCTTATGGCGGAACGACTGCGTCAATACGCTGAAGTAACTGCCGTACAGACCTATGCGGGCACGGCTTCTCCGTTCAACTTTAACGGGCTGGTCAGGCATTATTACCTCAGAACTGAACCCTGGCAGGCGGACATACAGGTGCAGCTAGTGGATAAGGGCCAGCGCGTGCGCACCAGTCACGAGATTGCGGTTCAGGCGCGTGAGGAACTAACGCCGCTTGCGGCTGGCATGGGTGCGAGGATTCAGATTGTCGAGATGCCGCCAGGCCCGCCTGTCTTGCAGTCTATTGTGGCGGAAGTCTACGGTCCCGATGCTGCGACACGCCGTCAGGTTGCGCAGGACCTGACCCGGATGTTTGAGCAGGCCGGGAATATCGCTGATGTCGATAACTATATTCGCGACGATTATGGTCTTTGGCAGTTTGAAGTCAATCGTGAAAAGGCGCTGCGCGCGGGCGTCACGGTGGATGATGTGAATCGGACTCTGGAGCTGGCCATGGGTGGCTACGTCCTGGGCGATATCAAGCGGGAGTCGCTGCTTGATCCGACATTGATTGTCCTGCAGCTGCCACTGGAAGTGCGCTCTGACCTCGCGCGTCTGCAACAATTGCCTGTGGTATCGTCCATGAATGGAAACAGTGTGCCCCTGTCTGAATTGGGTCAGCTCCTCCCTGGTGTGCAGGATCCGGTAATTTATCAGAAGGATTTGCGTCCAGTGGAATACGTGACCGGTGAGGGGGTAGGCAACCTAGCTGCACCGATATATGGCATGCTT
>JBGTHR010000015.1:0-7331 GCA_041746095.1 Gammaproteobacteria bacterium
AAAGATCAGTACGTCATAGCGGTCCAGCTTGGGTTTGTTAGCCATTTTTCCGAACATGGAGGGTAGATCCTTAAGTTCGTCCGGTCCACGTATGACCGGAATACCAAGATGGGCTGACAGTTCATCGATATTCCCCCGGCATCGACCCGGCAATATGATTCGGTCGGCGCCAAAGGTGTCCTTGAGACGGCGCTTGACCATCTCGGTGGTCATCAGTCCGGCAACATTGATACCCAGATTATGGATCTGGTAGCTGAATTCCGTGGGCTGCATATCCTCCAGCACCCTGACCGCGGTCTTTTCCGCGAGCTTTCCCGTAATGAACAGAATATGTTCAGGCATATCAGTGTGTAATTAACATTTTAAGAAATGTCATTGAATTGTTACAGAACGGAGCGGTTTTGAGGTTATTTTCCATCCTGAAAGTGTACTGAATTCAGGACGCAAGTGCGCGGCAACGATACGGTCGAGGCGATTGCTTTATAGAGACTGCTATTGTGCGAATTCTAGTGTAATACGCGGTTATCGTGGAGGAGTGATGCCAAATCGCTTCATTTTACGGTACAAGGTATTGCGGCTCATGCCAAGCTTTTTGGCTACGTTGGTAATATTCCAACGAAATGCACGCAGTTCCGAAATGATGGCATCGCGCTCCGCGATCGCGACGGGATTTTCGATATTTTGCGGAAGTTGCTGTTCCTGGCTGGTTCGATTGAGCTCGTTGGAAAAGTTTTGCACGATTTCATCCGGCAAATCGCTGACGCGAATGATTCTGTCAGTGCATATGGCCCTGGTTGAACGTATAACATTACACAATTGGCGAATATTTCCTGGCCATGCAAAGTTGACTAAAAGCTGCATGACCTCCGGGGTGACGGAATAGGCCTCATCGGAGTCATTAGCGGACTGAATCAGATTCTGAATCAGGGTGAATTTGTCGCTGCGCTCGCGCAAGGCGGGCATCGTCAGAGAGATGCCATGCAGCCGGTAGTATAAATCCTCTCTGAAGATGTTTTTTTGTATCAGTGTTTCAAGAGTTCTATGCGTCGCGCTGATAATATTGATGTCAACATAGATTGCCGTTTCACTGCCTAGAGGCACGACTTCCTTATCTTCAAGAACCCGAAGCAGTCTGGCCTGCAATTGTGGCGGCATGTCGCCGATCTCATCAAGAAACAGGGTGCCGCCGTTGGCATGCACAATTTTGCCACGGCTGCCCTCACGACGTGCGCCGGTAAACGCACCGGGCCGATAGCCGAATAATTCACTCTCAATGAGCGTTTCCGGTATTGAGGCGCAATTCACCGCAACAAACGGTTTGTCCGAGCGGCTGCTTGCATGATGCAGCGCCTTGGCGAAGACCCCTTTACCAGTCCCAGTCTCACCATACAGCAGCACGGGAATGTCCTTGTCCAGAACCTTTTGCGCCCGCTTGATATTGGCGAGCATACGCGCATCGCCATATTCCAGATTATCAAAATGTCCCTGTGATGGAGATTCGGCATTGCCTGTAGTCCCACGAAACAAATATACAGAACTGCTGCTGATGCTTTCAGGCGGCTGTACAATTGCGTAGTAGCTGTCATTCGACTGCAGCATACCAATCTCAAATGGATGATAGGTATAGCGAGTGATGGGATCGGATAGCCGGACTGGATCAATCTCAAAGACCTCTTCAATCCGCATGTTTATGAGTGATTGAGTCAGCTCATCACCGAGAATTTTCGATGTATTCCTGCTGAAATTGAGCACATGGCCATGATTATCAAAGGCTATTAGCGCATCCTTTGGAGTCACTACCTGCTCTTTGTACCTGTTAAATCTGAGAATATAGTTGTCCTTGTAGACTTTGAGGAAATACTGGTTCTCAATGATTTGCGCGGTTATTCGAGCCAGAGTAAGGGAGTTGTGCTGTATATAATCCGCCTTAGTGACAATGCTGAGAATTGCTATCAGTTCGTTGCCTGGTGAAAATATGGGGACTGCGGTTGCACTTAGCTGGGTATTTCTGGGGAAAAAATGTTCCTTGCCTGAGACGTATGCCTCGGTCTGCTCTGCTAAACAGATGCCTATGGCATTAGTGCCCTCCGATTGTTCGCGACATATAGCTCCCGGCCCGTGATTAGTGATGAGTTCGGCATTAGACTTTGAAAGTATTTCATCCCGCATGCACTCAAGGACAACGCCATCCGTATCCGCTAGTAACACCATGCAACCTGCGCCGTCGCAATGCTCGACTATACTTGCCATCTCCAGTCTGGCAATCACTAACAGCCGAGCGTGATGTTTTTGGCGCTTGCGTAAGTCCGTCGGCTCAATGTGAGTGGGTTGCGTTGGATAATTGGCATCCAGACCGTAATGATCCCGGCAGCGTCTCCAGGATCGCTCGATTTCCTGTCTGATGCCAAGATTGTTTTCAGTGCGTCCATCCAGTGTGGCATGGATTGTTTCCATATGACCGACAATGTCAGTCATATAGCGTTCATCAGTGGTTTCTGAATGTGCGAATTCAGATATCATCATTCAGCGTTGATGTGAATGTCTGCACGCATGGAGTTTCCTGACGGCTGTGAAGCGAATATGTATTCTACAATAAATCAGCCACGCTTGATGGCGGCTGGAAAATTTATATGAATGACGTGCATTTCGTAATTCCCGGGCTCATGCAGATTCCTGAATCATGGCATTCAGATTTGCCCGCTATCTCAGCATTGGACAGGTTTTTCAGTCGCTGCCATAGGTCCCGACAACAGGTTGCCGGCTATGAGGCCGTATTATGCGATCTGTTCGGAATTCAGGCGGATGGAGACGGCAATCTCCCGCTAGGCGCAATACGGCGTTTTGGAATCACCGGTGTAGAGGAGCGCGGAAATTATTTATGCGCTGATCCTGTATTTCTGCAGGCCGGTCAACGGGAAATCATCCTTCAAGACAGCGAACATCTGGGAATAAATCAGCACGAGGCGAATGAGTTAGCCAGGCTGTTCAATGAATATTATGCAAATGAGGGTTGGCGCCTGACGGCAGATAAACCAATGTGTTGGCACCTGGCAGGCGCTTTTAAACATCCTGTTTCGCTGCCGCCCCTTGGCGACGTGGTCAATCGAAAAATAAATCAGTATCTTTCCGCAAGTGGCAGTCAGTCTCCTTATTGGCGGCAGATTATGAACGAGATACAAATGTTGTTTCATGATGCCGAGGTCAATCGGCTACGCGAGGCCGGAGGTCGGCCAGTTATAAACGGGCTGTGGCTATATGGTGCGGGTAGCTTGCCTGAGACAGTAGCGGGTCGATGGCAATGGATTCGCTCGAATCATCCGCTGGCTGCGGGGTTGGCGAAGCTGGCTAAAAGTGATTATGACCGCCTGCCAGAGTCATTTAATGACTTGATAACTGATAAGACATCGATGGGCGATACATCAAAGTTATGCCTGATAGCTTCAGACGCCCTTCATTATGCCGTGGGACATGATGATTTTGACGGCTGGAAAAGCGCAATCGAATGGTTAAATAATCAATGGCTCCTGCCGGCCATGCTTCAATTAAAGCGGCATAAGTTGAAAAAGATTGTGGTGCATGATTGTGCTGGCCATAGGTATGACATCACCCCGAGTGATCTCTGGCGTTTCTGGAAACCTGTTAAGGATATCAGAATTTGGGCGCGATCAAAATAAAGAACTATAAAACAATGTCATGAATGATATTCATATTAAACAGTATGAAGTTGGTTCCAGCGCCGGGCTGCTCAATGGAGTGGAGCATTCACTCCTGAGACGGGTTTACCTGCATCGTGGAGTAAAGTCGGAGACAGAGCTGGATACTTCACTGGCGGGCCTGCTTCCTTATGGATTACTGCGGGGCATCGATCAGGCAGTAAATTTACTCTATGAGGCATTGAATAATCGCAGCCATATCCTCGTGGTAGGGGATTTTGATGCCGATGGCGCTACCAGTTCAGCCCTGACGCTTCGCGCCTTACGTGCATTTGGCGCCGAGCATGTGGATTATCTCGTGCCGAATCGCTTTGAATACGGTTACGGGTTGACCCCCGAGATTGTTGAGGTCGCGGAGGCCCGCAAGCCTGATCTGCTGATTACTGTGGATAACGGGATATCAAGCCTGGAGGGTGTGGCCCTGGCACGGACAAAAGGTATTAGCGTGCTGGTGACCGATCATCATTTGCCGGGTGCGAAGCTGCCGAATGCGAATGCGATCGTCAATCCCAATGTTCCAGGCTGCAGGTTTCCCAGCAAGTGCCTGGCAGGTGTCGGGGTCATCTTTTATGTCATGCTGGCATTAAGAAGCCATCTCCGTGAACAGCACTGGTTTGAGCGCAATGCCATTACCCCGCCCAATATGGCGCAGTTTCTGGATCTTGTGGCATTGGGGACGGTAGCTGATGTCGTACCACTGGACAGCAATAATCGCATTCTCGTAGAACAGGGTCTGCGGCGGATTCGAGCGGGCCGATGCATTTACGGCATACTGAGTCTTCTGAGTATCGGTGGGCGCAATTACCAGAATGTGGTTGCTGGCGATCTCGGATTCGTGGTAGGCCCGCGCCTGAATGCAGCCGGGCGTCTGGAAGACATGTCTGTGGGTATCGAATGTCTTCTGACGAACAATGAGAATACGGCCCTGGAACTCACCAGTCGGCTAGATATGTTAAATCGTGTGCGCAGGGATATTGAGTCGCAAATGCAAACCGAGGCGCTCATTGCGCTTGAAGGCTTTAGTCCGCAAGTTGACAGCAAAGAAGATGTGTATGGACTTTGCCTGTACGATTCAAACTGGCACCAGGGTGTGATTGGCATACTGGCAGCCCGGATACGGGAAAGTTATCACCGTCCGGTCATTGTATTTGCAGATGGCGTGAATGGTGAACTAAAGGGTTCCGCACGTTCCGTGCAGGGAGTGCATATTCGCGATGTACTGGCTGACGTGGCGTCCAGCAACCCCGGCCTGATTGCCAAATTTGGCGGACATGCGATGGCGGCGGGTCTCAGCCTGTCTGTCGAAAACCTGGCGGTATTCGATGAGGTTTTTAACAAGGTCTTGCGTCAGACTGTGAGCAAAGATTTATTGACTGCTAATCTTTATTCGGATGGTCAGCTGGAGAACGATGAAATGGATTTGTCAACGGCCATACTGCTGCGGAATGCCGGCCCATGGGGGCAAGGGTTTCCCGAGCCTGTGTTCGATGGTGTATTTGAGGTGGTGCAACATCGCATTGTGGGCGAGCGTCACCTTAAGCTGGTCTTAAGGGCTGATTCAGGGCAGCGAGAGATTGATGCCATTGCATTTAATTTTGATCAAATGGAGTGGTCTGAAGACACCAACAGATTCCATATTGCTTACCGACTGGATGTCAATGAGTTCAGAGGCCAGCAATGCGCACAGTTGGTTGTGCAGCACCTGCGGCCTGTTTGCCAGCATGATTGATTACATTCAAGTCGTGCTACGTAGTATGATGCCGCCCGTCAAATATTAATAATCTGAAGAACATGGAAATCAATCCGATTCAACTGCAAATTCAGGATTTGCGTGAGCGTGCAAGCTCCCTTAGGGGGTATCTTTGACTACGATCAGAAGTGTGAGCGGCTTGAAGAGGTAACGCGCGAACTTGAAGATCCAAACGTCTGGAATGACCCGGAAAAGGCCCAGTCACTGGGCAAGGAACGCGCAAAATTAAGTGACATTGTAAAAGTCCTGTCCGAAATGGATAACGGCCTCAATGATGCCGATGAATTGCTTGAACTGGCTGCGGAAGAAGAGGATGAAGCTGCTGTCAAGGCGATAGTGGTAGATCTGGCGGGATTTGAAAAAGATATCGCTGAGCTGGAGTTTCAGCGAATGTTTTCCGGCGAGATGGATGACAAAAACGCCTTCCTCGATATTCAGGCAGGTTCGGGTGGTACCGAAGCGCAGGACTGGGCAGAGATATTGCTGCGCATGTTCCTGCGCTGGGGTGAACTGAAGGCCTTTAAAACAGAACTGAGTGAGGTCTCACCCGGAGATGTCGCCGGCATCAAGAGTGCGACGATTCGCTATGAGGGAGACTATGCCTTCGGCTGGTTGCGAACTGAAACCGGTGTCCATCGTCTGGTGCGCAAATCCCCGTTTGATTCCGGGAATCGTCGCCATACCTCGTTCGCCGCCGTGTTCGTTTCTCCGGAAGTCGATGATGATATAGATATCGAGATCAACCCAGCCGATCTGCGTATCGATGTCTATCGAGCCAGCGGCGCAGGTGGTCAGCACGTCAACCGAACCGAATCCGCAGTGCGCATCACTCATCTGCCTACGGGTGCTGTCACGCAATGTCAGAATGATCGCTCACAGCACAAGAATAAAGATACGGCCATGAAGCAGCTCAAGGCCAAGCTGTATGAACTGGAGGTCCAGAGACGCAGATCAGAGCAACAGATCGTGGAAGATTCCAAGGCCGATATTGGCTGGGGTAGCCAGATTCGTTCCTATGTGCTGGATCAGTCACGGATCAAGGATCTGCGTACCGGTGTTGAGACTGGCAACACTCAGGCAGTGCTGGATGGTGAGCTTGACCAGTTTATTGAAGCCAGTCTCAAGAGTGGTTTATAGGCGTTGGACAACAGTCAGGACGGACGCATGGAACACGAAGAAAACAAACCCGCTGAAAATAAATCCGAAGAAAATAAACTAATCGCGCAACGGCGTGAGAAACTCAGCGCGTTAAGAGGGCAGGGCAATGCCTTTCCCAACCAGTTTCGCAGGAATACCCTGGCCAGCATGCTGCATGCTGAGTATGGCGAACTCGATAATGACGTGCTGGAGTCTAGTCTGGTAAGGGTCTGCGTGGCTGGCCGCATGATGGCCAAACGTGTCATGGGCAAGGCGAGTTTTATACAGTTGCAGGATATGTCAGGACGTATGCAGTGCTTCCTGCAACGGGACTCTCTGCCTGAAGGCATATATCAGGCATTTAAGGGCTGGGATGTAGGCGATATCCTCGGTGTCGAGGGCACGATGTTCAAGACCAGGACCGGAGAGCTCAGCGTCAAGGTCGAGAGGCTTGAGTTGCTTACTAAATCGCTGCGCCCATTGCCGGAAAAATTTCATGGTTTAACTGATCAGGAACAGCGCTACCGGCAACGTTATGTCGATCTGATCATGAACGAGGATGTGCGCAAAGTATTCCATATGCGCACGCGCATTATTCAGTTTATCCGTGAGTACCTGAATAGAAATGGGTATCTTGAAGTGGAAACACCCATGATGCATTCCATACCTGGTGGCGCTGCGGCGCGTCCATTTACGACATATCACAATGCGTTGGATATGCAGTTATACCT
>JBGTHR010000016.1:0-6705 GCA_041746095.1 Gammaproteobacteria bacterium
CCCGCCAGATCTCTTCACTGGTGAAGCTTAAGACTGGTGCCAGCCAGCGTGTCAGCGCCGAGATGATGTGAAACATGGCGGTCTGTGCCGAACGCCTGGCAATACTGTCGGCCTGAGTGGTGTACTGGCGATCTTTAATGATATCCAGATAAAAGCCGCCCATCTGCACGGCACAAAAGGTATGTATCTTCTGATAAATCTGGTGAAACGCGTAAGTGTCGTAGGATTGTATGATCTGCCCCTGTAAACGCAGCGCGGTATCCACAGCCCAGCGATCCAGCGCCAGCATGTCGGCAGGTGCAATCATGTGCTGCTGCGGGTCAAAGCCGTGCAGATTAGCGAGCAGGAATCGGGCCGTATTGCGTATGCGCCGGTAGGCATCGGACATTCGTTTGAGTATTTCATCGGATACACTCATCTCGCCGCTGAAGTCGGCCGAGGCAATCCACAACCGCAGGATGTCCGCCCCCAGGCTGCTGAAGACCTTTTGCGGCGCAATCACATTGCCCTTGGATTTGGACATTTTTTTGCCCTGTGCGTCCACGGTGAATCCATGTGTGAGCACCTGACGGTAAGGCGGAGCGGCATGCATGGCGATGGAGGTCAGCAGCGATGACTGAAACCAGCCGCGGTGCTGATCAGAGCCTTCCAGATATAGATCGGCGGGGAATGCGAGTGAATCGCGCTTTTCCAATACGCAGGCGTGTGTAACGCCTGAATCAAACCAGACATCCAGAATGTCCGTGACCTTGTCATAGTCTTGCGCCTCATCGCCCAGCAATTCACTGGCGTCCAGTTCAAACCAGGCATCCACTCCCTGCTGTTCAATACGAAGCGCTACCTGCTCGATCAGATTTAGAGTGTTTGGGTGCAGTTCGCCTGTCTCCTTGTGAATGAACAGCGCGATCGGCACACCCCAGTTGCGTTGCCGTGAGATACACCAGTCAGGACGGTTTTGTATCATGCCTTCAATGCGCGCATGACCCCAGACCGGAATCCACTGAACCTGCCCGATGGCATTCAGGGCGCTATCGCGCAGTCCTCCCTGGTGCATGCTGATAAACCATTGCGGAGTCGCACGGAAGATGATCGGAGTTTTATGCCGCCAGCAATGCGGATAACTGTGCTTGATAGTCGTTGAGCACAGCAACATGCCGCGTTCGCGCAGCAGATCGAGAATGTTTGAATTCGCCTGGTATACGGATTGCCCGGCAAACACTTCCGTACCGGGCAGAAAGCGTCCGTCGCCGCCTACCGGGTTGTTGACCTCCAGTCCGTAGCGCAGTCCGGCAATATAATCGTCCTGACCGTGTCCCGGTGCAGTATGTACGGCACCGGTGCCGGCTTCGGTAGTCACATGCTCGCCGAGAATGATCGGCGCCTCGCGGTCATAAAACGGATGTCTCAGCCGAGTGTGTTCCAACACCTGGCCTTTACAGGCGCCTGCCAGTTTATAGCCATTAATTTCATAGCGTGAGAGCGAACTATCCAGCAGGTCTTCGGCCAACAACAGGTATTCTTCGTCGGTTGCTATGAGTGTGTAATCCAGTTCCGGATGCAGTGCGACGGCTTGATTGGCGGGGAGAGTCCAGGGCGTCGTTGTCCAAATGACGACTGAGACGTGCTTAGAGCCCGGCTTCTCAATGCCGAAATGCGCCAGAAACTTCTGGCTGTCGACCACTGGAAAACGCACATCGATAGCTGGCGAGGACTTGTCCTCGTATTCAACCTCGGCCTCAGCCAGTGCCGAACCGCAGTCCACGCACCAGTGCACGGGCTTATTGCCTTTTGACAGATGACCGTTTTGTATGACGCTGCCCAGACTGCGCAAAATGTCTGCTTCACATTTGAAATCCATAGTCAGATAGGGGTTATGCCATTCTCCCAGGACGCCGAGACGCTGAAAATCTTCACGCTGTTTGTCTACCTGCGTTGCCGCGTACTCACGGCAGGCCTCACGAAACTGACGCGCATCGAGTTTACCACCCGGCTTGCCCTTGTTCTTTTCCACCTGAAGTTCAATGGGCAGGCCATGGCAGTCCCAGCCGGGCACAAACGGAGCATCCAGACCACTCAGGGTCTTGCTTTTGATAATGATATCCTTGAGGACTTTATTGACGGCATGCCCGATATGGATGTCGCCATTGGCGTACGGCGGGCCATCATGCAGGATGAATTTTTTGCGGCCGCTGCAGGCCTTGCGAATCCGAGTATACAGATCGATTGTCTGCCAGTGCTTTAGTATCTCAGGCTCACGGTTGGCGAGATTGCCACGCATGGGAAAATCCGTTTGCGGTAGATTTAGTGTGTGTTTGTATTCAGTCACGTTGTGGTTGTGTCGAGAGATGGTTTTATTAAGAGATGGTTAATGGATCAATTGCTGTTCAGAAACGCTCGCGCGGCTTCGGCGTCACGGACTATCTGCTGGCGCAAGGCTTCAAAAGAATCGAATTTCACCTCGCTGCGGATTTTATTCAGCAGATCGACGTGCAGGTGCCTGCCGTAAAGATCGCCATCAAAATCGAACACATGAACCTCCAGCTGTTTGAATACTCCGCCCACCGTAGGTCGTGTACCGACATTGGCGACTCCCGATAAAGGCGCCTTGTGGAGGCCGGATATTCGCACTGCAAAAACTCCGTTTACTGCAGACACTCGCCGCGCGAGGCGAATATTGGCGGTTGGGAAGCCTATTGTCCGGCCGCGTTTGTCGCCCTGAATGACTCGGCCACTGATTCTGTAGGGTCTGCCTAGCAGCTTTTCCGCAAGCACCATGTCCCCATTGGCGAGGGCATTGCGTATTCGAGTGCTACTGACGCGCTGATTGTCAATTTCAAAGGCATTAATGTTGACCACTTCAAATCCGTGCGTACTGCCTGCCTGTCTTAGCATGCCAAAATCGCCTTCGCGCCCACGGCCAAACCGAAAGTCATCACCTATCACCAGAAAGCGCGTCGCCAGTCCTCGAACCAGCAGGGACTCAACAAATTCTCTGGCGGGCAAGTTGGCAAGTCTATGGTCAAACCGCAGGCATAGCACATTGTCGATCGCAACACTCCGCAGAAATTCTATCTTCTCGCGTAACGAGGACAAACGTGGCGGCGCCTTGTCACCCTGAAAATACTCGCTTGGCAGTGGTTCGAACATCATGATCAATGAGGGCAGCCCAAGTCTTCTGGCCTGATCGATCAGCTGCCGCAGCACTGCTTGATGACCGAGGTGCACACCATCAAAATTTCCTATGGTCATCACACACTGCCGATGTCTCGGGCGCAAATTGTATTCGCCGCGTATCAGTTCCATGCTTCTATTCGTGGCAAGTTGAGGCGGGTAACAGAAATTTTTGCGAGACTAACCACTCTGTGTACACTTTTAACATGACCCAGATTAACTCATTCTGAATTGCGCAGGTCTTACGCCCGCAACCAACAACACGCACAAGTAGCTTACGCCCCCCACTGCAATCATGCTCAGCAGACTAAACAAACGATGACCTAAAGACCATGTATTCCATTGGCTTAATTCGGGTATCAAAAACACCAGTACCAGCAGCATGGTGATACATGCTGTCGCGACGCGTAAGACGAACGGCGCCCAGCTCGAGTTGAGTTGATAAATCCCCTGTTTTTTAAGAGTCCTGTATAGCATTCCGGCATTCAGATATGCGGATAGCGTGGTCGCTGCCGCAAGCCCGGCGTGCGGTCCAGGCAGACTGGAATGCACCCATGAGACTACAAATATCACGTTTAAGACCATATTGGCCAGCATGGAGATAATACCAATTCTAACGGGAGTGCGAGTGTCCTGACGGGAGTAAAAGCCCGGCGCGAGTATTTTGATCAAAGTAAACGCTGGCAGGCCTGCGGATAAGGCGATCAGGCTAAGTGACGCCATTTGAGTATCAGCGCTGTCAAATTCGCGATACTGCACCAGGGTGACCAGTATAGGACCGGCCAACAGCATTATTCCCAGCGTGGCGGGTAGGGCTATGAGCACTGATAGTTTTAATGCCCAGTCCAGTGTGTCGTGAAACTCCCTGTCACTACCGCTTGCCCGCTGCCGAGACAGGCGCGGCAAAATAACTGTTGCCGTGGCGATGCCGAAGATTGCCAGCGGAAGTTCCACAAAGCGGTCCGAGATATACAGCCAACTGACGCTTCCCACAGCCAGAAACGAGGCTATCAGGGTGTCGAACAACAGGTTTATCTGCACCACGGATGAGCCGAAGATGGCTGGTAGCATGAGCTTGAGTATGCGTTGTACACCCTCATGGGCCGTGCGAAACTTTAATCTTGGTAGCAGACCAAGGCGATATAAATAGGGTAATTGAAAAAGGAGTTGTACGAAGCCTGCGATAAAGACTCCCCAGGCCAGAGCAATAATAGGCGTCTGCATTCGGGGCGCGAGAAAGATTGCCGCTCCGATCATGGAAAGATTCAGAAAAACCGGTGTGAATGCCGGTACCGCAAACTTGCCAAAGCTGTTTAGAATGCCGCCGGCCAGGGCCGTGAGTGAGATAAACAGGATGTAGGGGAAGGTGATACGCAGCATTTGAGTGGTGAGTTCAAAGCGCGCCGCATCATCCGCGAATCCTGGGGCAAATATCAGTAGAATGAATGGGGCAGTGATAATTCCGATCAACGTCACCAGCGACAGAATAAGGGTTAATGACCCGCTGACATGATTAACCAGCTGTTTCAGCTCACTAAATTCACGTTGTTCCCTATACTCCGAGAATATCGGCACGAATGCCTGTGCAAAGGCCCCTTCAGCAAACAGCCGGCGCAGAAAATTCGGAATGCGAAAGGCGACAAAAAAGGCGTCAGTGCCTGAACTTGGAAACAGCACGACGATCACGGCATCGCGCAGTAAGCCGAAAAGACGAGAAACAAATGTCATACCGCTGACTATGGCGGCTGATTGAAAGAGTTTTTTACTCAGAGCGATTTCCCGAAAGCAGAATTAGCGAACAGCAAAAATTTCCTGTCCCGCGAGTTATTGATACGATACTTGTTACACGCCGAACAGGGCAATAGCGGGATCATCGATCAGTAATGCATGCGCGGATTCATATGCTGGTCTGTTATGTGGGACGGATTGACAACACGCCGTAAACCACGCATCATACGCAGCCTTTTTAAATAAATATACGCAACCAGGAGCCGAATTTGGCCAACATAGCTTCAGCCCGGAAACGCGCACGTCAGGATATCACTCGGCGTAGTCACAATATGATGTTTCGCTCCCGCCTGCGCACTCATATCAAGAATGTCTTGAAGGCAATAAGTAAAGGCGATAAGGGTGAGGCTGAGGTTCTCTATAAGGCAGCTGTGCCGATGATTGATTCCAGTGTCAGCAAGGGCTTGATCCATAAAAACAAAGCCGCCCGGCACAAGAGCCGTCTGAACTCTCATATCAAGGCTATGCAAGCCTGAATAGCTAGAATTCTATTCCATAAAAAAACCGGCGATATGCCGGTTTTTTTATGTGTGATAAATGTGAATTAGATAACCTCAGCGTTCATACAGTGGTCAGATTATCACGGTGAATCAGTTCCGGCTCATCTACATAACCCAGTGTTTCCAGAATCTTCTCACTGGGCTGGCCCAGAATGCGGCGGGTCTCATCACCACTGTAGTTGACCAGACCGCGGGCAATTTCGCGGCCTGTAGTGTCCTTACATATCACCATATCGCCGCGTTTAAAATCACCCTCGGCCGCAGTAACGCCTATCGGCAGCAAACTGCGTCCCGATGCGCAAATAACTCGCGAGGCGCCTTCATCCAGTATCAGAGCGCCCCGGCTGGCGAGCTGGTTGGCAATCCATTGCTTGCGGGCCGCCAAGGGCTGCTTGCCTGGCAGCAAAAGAGTGCCCTGGTTGTCGCCACGGGCAAGTTTAAGCAGAATGCCCGGTTCACGGCCGGGTGCAATCAGTGTTGCGGTGCCTGAGAGGGCTGCGCGTCTTGCTGCGGTAACCTTGGTGATCATGCCACCACGCCCCAGTTGTCCACCACTGGGTCCAGCGGCCTGGTCGAGATGCGTCTCCGAGGCATTAACGCATTCAATCAAACGTGCATCATCAGAATTGTCCGGGTTTTTGTCATAGAGTCCGGCCTTGTCCGTCAGGATAACCATCAGTCTGGCTTCTACGAGATTGGCGACCAGAGCCGCCAGCGTATCGTTATCACCAAACTGGATTTCGTCTGTAGCGACGGTATCGTTTTCATTGACTACCGGTATGACGCCCAGTTTGAGAAGAGTACGTAGAGTGGTGCGTGCATTCAAGTAGCGGCGTCTGTCTTTGAGATCATCATGAGTGAGCAGTATTTGCGCGCTGTGGATATGATGTTTTTTGAAGTGGGATTCATAGGTCTGCACCAACCCCATTTGCCCCACAGCGGCAGCGGCCTGTAGTTCATATAGCGCCCGCGGGCGTTTTTTCCAGCCCAGTCTGCTCATGCCTTCGGCAACCGCGCCCGATGAAACCAGCACAACCTCTTTGCCGGTTTCGCGCAAGCGAGCGATCTGTTCGGCCCATTCGCTTATCGCCTTTAGATTCAGACCACGGCCGTCATCGGTGATCAGCGAGCTGCCGATCTTGACCACCCATGGCGTAGACTCGCCAAGTTTTAAGCGTTCAGTCATGCGGGCTGCTCAAGTATTGCATTATTGCGTTTAGCAGCGGTTTTAATCCCTGCCGGTTTG
>JBGTHR010000017.1:0-3502 GCA_041746095.1 Gammaproteobacteria bacterium
TACGGTATGAAAGTATTTGTTGATCCGAATTATCGCGGTTACCGAATTGGTCAACGTCTGTATAACGAACGCAAAAAACTCTGTCAGAAACTTGCTTTGCAAGGAATCGTTTTTGCCGGACGGTTGCCGACACTTGCAAAGCGCATCAAACAGTATGGCTCCGTCGAGGAGTATGTGGACCAGGTCAACCAGAAAAAACGCCGGGATCCCGTGCTATCGTTTCAATTGCGTAATGGTTTTGAAGTCATTGGCATTATTCCCGACTATTTTAATGATGATGCACAATCGCTGGGTTATGGCATCCATCTGGCATGGCGCAACCCAAAAGTCGCCTCTGATCAGGAAGACACTCGCAACAAGCACAACGTCACACCTTTGCCGGATGCCGTTCGTATCGGCACAGTACAATATATGCAACGTCGAGTCGGCTCTTTTGAGGAGTTCTGCAGCTATATTGAATACTTTGTCGATGTGGTTGCAGACTATAAGGGTGATTTTGTCGTGTTCCCGGAGTTGATTACACTGCAATTGCTGTCAATTCAGGATCAGGAACTATCACCGGCAGAAGCCATTGAGGAACTGACCAAATATACGCCGAGATACAAAGATGCCCTGCGTCAAATGGCCTTAAGCTACAACGTAAATATCATAGGCGGATCACATCCAACCCGTGTAGAAAATGGCCGTGTTGAGAATATCGCTTATGTGTTTTTACGTGATGGCAGTATCCATGAACAACCAAAAATACACCCCACTCCAAATGAGAGCTACTGGTGGAATATTGAAGGCGGCAACACCCTTAAGGCCATTGATACCGACTGTGGGCCCATTGGCGTGTTGATCTGCTATGACTCGGAATTTCCTGAACTCGCAAGACATCTGGCGGATCAGGGTGTGCAAATCCTGTTTGTGCCATTCTGCACGGATGAGAGACAAAGTTATTTGCGCGTGCGCTATTGCTGTCAGGCGCGGGCGGTGGAAAACCAGTGCTATGTCGTAATGTCGGGTAACGTGGGTAATCTGCCGAACGTCACCAATATGGATATACAGTATGCGCAAAGCTGCATACTTACACCCTGCGACTTTCCGTTTGCGCGAGATGGCATCGCCGCAGACACAACACCGAATGTCGAAACCGTAGCCATTGCCGATCTAAGACCTGAGACATTGTTTGTCGCACGCAACAGCGGAACCGTGCAGAATCTCAAAGACCGCAGACATGATTTATATCGTGTGCAGTGGCGTAAACACTGATGTTACATCGCATGATCTCAACCAGAACGATAACGGCATGTGCAGAATGAGTGTTTCACTGGATTTATAGTATCAGTACTGGAATCGAATAAGTTTGCATAGCCTTGTAATTTATAAGTCATAACCAGCACAAAGCTGACGTTTTTCCAAATCAACCATTTCAATTCGATATCACACTCAATCGAATTTTTCTCTCCATTGCGACTCGCCCTTTAACGTCGCGCAGCTGCATGGTTATCAGTGGGTCATTCTGCTCCCAATCTACGGATATCATGCCAAAATTATCTTCGCGAAAATTATCCCCGGTAATCCTGTAGCTATTCTGTTCGCCACTACCAGCACCTGAAGCATTAAAGCTACTGGAGGTAATCTCATAGACAGGATATGGCGCTCGCTCGTCATCCAGTTTTGATATCTCGGCAAAATGCCGGTCTCCACTGGCCAGTATCACGCCGTTCGCTTTACTATCTTTTAAAAGCTGGAAAAATCTGTCTCTTTCCAGCGGGAAATTCGCCCATTTTTCGTAACAATGTTGATCGGGTATCACTTGAATACTTGAAACGATAATACGCAACCGCGCAGGCGCTTGTAGCTGCTGTTGCAGCCATGTCCATTGAGCATCACCAAGAATCGTAGCGCCAGCGCTGTAGTTCGGAACCAGATTCCTGCGCGGACATGAGGGTGTTATGAATTTTTCTTGCAGTGCGCTCCGAAAGTAACGTGTATCCAATAGCAGAATCTGAATGCGCTGATCTTGCGTGCCGACATATTCCACGCCGTAAATTCCCGGACGACTCCAGCGTGGAGAGCTTTTGTCCACCTCAAATGTCTCAAGAAAGATTCTGCTGGATTCATCTCTGGCGGGATAGTCAGATCCAGAATCATTTCTGCCATAGTCATGATCATCCCAGGTGGCGAGAATTCTGCTCCGCCGCTTGAGCTGCTGAAATTCCGGCCTTGTTGTCAACTTACTGTATTGGCGCCGCATCTCCTGCATATCGGTGGTGTCAGCATAGATGTTATCCCCCATAAACACGAATACATTCGGATGTGTATCGACAATGGTTTGTAGAATCGGTGCTGGCTCGTTCTGTCTTAAACAGGAGCCAAATGCAATCTTGTATTCGTTATCGGCAAAACTGGATTGAGCGACGAGAGTCAGCCAAAGTATAATAAAAATACTCATTATCATCTGATTTGAAATATGTGTTTAATCATACTGTATCTCTAGAATTATCTTTTTGCCGGAATAGTGTTGGATAATATAACCTGAAATAACACATCTTCATGACATGCGCTGATAAATCCATGAATATTCACGCTTGTGATCATGATATCAATCCTGCCCCCACGCTCACAACGAATCTATATGCTGGACTTCAATAATATTTCTCTCAGACGCGGCGCGAAATTGCTGCTCGAGAATGCAGGCTTCCGTATTCATCCCGGACAGAAAGCAGGTATAACCGGCGCTAACGGCGTTGGCAAGTCAAGTATCTTCTCGCTTATTCTGGGTGAATTGCATGCGGATAGCGGCGAATGCTCCTGCCCTGGCGACTGGGTTATTGCACATGTCGCACAGGAAACTCCTGCTGATTCACGTCCTGCCATTGAATATGTGCTTGATGGCGACAAGACGCTGCGTGACGTCGAAGGTCAGTTAGAGCGCGCCACTTTACATGATGACAATGATGGCAAGCGGCTGGCGACGCTGCATGAACAGCTAGAGGCTATAGATGCCTATACTGCCAGGAGTCGCGCGGGCGCCTTAATGCATGGTTTGGGCTTTTCGGCAGCGGATGAGCACCGGCATGTGAATGAATTCTCAGGTGGTTGGCGCGTACGTCTCAATCTTGCGCAGACACTGATGTGCCGCTCAGACCTGTTGCTTCTGGACGAACCCACCAATCATCTCGATCTTGATGCAGTGATCTGGCTGGAAAGCTGGCTGCGCACCTATCAGGGCACCTTGTTGCTGGTTTCACACGACCGGGATTTCCTCGATAACGTCGCAACACATATTGTGCATATCGAACATCATTCAGCGATGCTATATCGAGGCAACTACTCTGCCTTTGAACGCATTCGCGCCGAGCGGCTGGCCAATCAACAGGCCACATTCACTCGACAGCAACGCGAAGTCGCGCATATTCGGTCGTATGTTGAACGCTTTCGCACCCAGGCAACCAAGGCGCGTCAGGCTCAAAGCCGCTTGAAGGCGCTTGAACGTATGGAATTGATTGCCCCC
>JBGTHR010000018.1:0-2725 GCA_041746095.1 Gammaproteobacteria bacterium
AGGAAGCCACAGCGAAACCCAAATCCAAGCGCCTTGGAGGATTCCGGTTCAAAATTAAATGCGGAATCATTCAGCCGCAGTTTATCCAGTGCGTCGCGAAAATCTTCGTAATCATTGGCGCTGATCGGATACATACCGGCAAATACCTTGGGTTGTATCTCCTTGAATCCCGGTAAGGCCGTATCCGCAGGATTATCCAGCAGAGTAAATGTATCGCCGACTTTCGCGCCATCAATGTCCTTGATTCCCGCAATGACATAGCCAACTTCGCCAGCTGACAGACGATCCATACGCTTGCGTTTAGGCGTGAATATTCCCACCTCATCGACCTGATACGTCCTGCCTGTAGACATGGCCTGCACTTTTTGTCGCGCCCGCAGTGTGCCCTCGAACAATCTCACCAGGGCAATTACGCCCACATAGCTATCAAACCAGGAGTCTACTATAAGCGCTTTTAATGGCGCATCTGGATTTCCCTCAGGAGGTGGAACCCGTTTGACCAGATCCTCCAGCACCAGCTGGATGCCCTCGCCTGTCTTGGCGCTGACCCGCACCGCATCAGTGGCAGCGATACCAATGATATCCTCAATTTCCTGCGCGACACGTATTGGATCGGCGGCTGGTAAATCGATCTTGTTGAGCACCGTAATGACTTCAAGATTCTGATCGATCGCAGTGTAACAATTGGCGACGCTCTGGGCTTCAACACCTTGTGATGCATCCACAACCAGCAAGGCGCCCTCACAGGCGGCAAGCGAACGGGAGACTTCATAAGAGAAATCAACATGCCCTGGAGTGTCGATAAAATTCAACAGATACGTCTTGCCATCCAAAGAGGTATAGTTCAGCGAGACGCACTGTGCCTTGATGGTAATCCCCCGCTCACGTTCCAGATCCATGGAATCCAGCACTTGTTCCTCCATCTCGCGCTCCGCCAGCCCGCCGCACGTCTGAATAAACCGGTCGGCAAGCGTGGATTTGCCATGATCGATATGAGCAATAATAGAAAAATTACGGATGTGCCGCATGAAGACTAACCTGACACGACAAGGGCGCCCATTCGTGGAACGGGCGCCGCAACCGTGGTTGTATTGATTGAAATTAAGTACGCATCCTGAACGCGTACTCCCCAAGTACTATTATTCCGATATCTTTAGCGCCAGGAATTCCGGGCCATTAAGCCTTAGCACCAGTACCGAGGCGTACTTGTCTTTTGGCAACTTCTCGATAATTGCCTTTAATTCATCGATAGTGGTAACCGGTTCATTGTTGATCATCTGAATGACATCACCTTGTCGTATTCCGGCATTTTTGCCTGCGCCTTCCTCAACACTCAACACCAGGACACCGCCTTTTTCGATCTCCATTTCAGCTCTTTGTTCATCGCTAAGTTCCTGTACTTCAAGTCCCAGTACAACATTTTTAGAGTTGGGGCCAGGGGGCTTATCACTCAGTACCATTGGATCTTCTTCTGGCAATTCGCCTATCCTGACCGTTCTGGTCTCGACGGCGCCATTGCGCATGATCTCCATCTCAACCTCTTCTCCAGCACGTACAAGACCGACCATTGGCGGCAAAGTCGAGGACCCGGTGATCTCCTTGCCGTTGAATGAAAGAATAATATCTCCTACAGCTATGCCTGCTTTTAGGGCCGGGCTATCGGGCAATACCCTGGCAACCAAGGCACCAGTAGGATTTTCCATGCCAAAGGATTCGGCCAGCTCACGTGTGACTTCCTGAATGTATACGCCAAGCCAGCCACGCGAGACATGACCCGTAGTCTTGAGCTGTTCCACAACATCCATGGCCACTTCAATCGGAATGGCGAAGGAGACACCCATATAACCGCCAGTACGACTGTAGATCTGGGAATTGATGCCGACTACCTTGCCTTCCATGTTGAACAACGGCCCACCTGAATTACCCGGATTGATGGCCACGTCGGTTTGAATGAACGGGACATAATTCTCACTAGGCAGGCTGCGCTCGGTCGCACTGACAATGCCAGCGGTTACCGAGTGATCAAAGCCAAATGGAGAACCAATTGCCAGCACCCACTGACCGGCCTTGAGATCGCTGGACAAACCCAGTTCCAGGACGGGCAGTTCTTTAGCATCGATCTTAAGCAAGGCGATATCACTACGGGCATCCGCGCCAATGACTTCCGCCACCAGCTGACGCTTGTCACTCAGCTTGACGATAACCTCGTCAGCGCCATTCACCACATGATAGTTGGTAATGACATAACCATCATTCGAGATAATAAATCCTGAGCCCAGTGAGCGGGAATTAAACGGCTCCATGCCGCCTCTACCTTGCTGCTCGCCAAAAAACTTTTTGAGCAAGTCACCAAGTGGACTATCTTCAGGGATATCCGGTATATCCGGGATCTCCAGATTGGGAGGCAATCCGCCTTCCTGTACTTTTTCCAGAGTAGTTGTGCTGATATTGACTACTGCGGCGGCATTCGCATCCACCAACTCGGTGAAATCGGGTAGCGTTTCGGCAAGATTCCCTGCAAAAAGACTGACAGGCAGAAAAAAAACAAAGCCGATAGTCAGCTTTTTAATTAAGGAATAATGACTCATATGCTTTCTCCATTGACAGAATGCGACTTATTGCTGAACGTCCAGGCTTCCTGAACCTCAAGACACGCTACGCTCCAGAATAACCGGTTGATAGGAAGTATCATGTATTGCACTTTTATAAAATACTGTTAGAAATA
>JBGTHR010000019.1:0-3200 GCA_041746095.1 Gammaproteobacteria bacterium
AAGAGATCGAAGGAGAATAAAGATGTCTAAGGGGCAAACCCTACAAGAACCCTTTTTAAACGCGTTGCGCAAGGAGAGGGTGCCAGTGGCAATTTATCTGGTCAATGGCATCAAACTTCAAGGGCAGATTGACTCATTTGACCAGTTCGTTGTGCTGTTAAAAAACAGTGTCAGTCAGATGGTTTATAAACATGCAATTTCCACGGTAGTGCCATCGCGCGCGATCAAACTGCCATTCGGGGACGAAGCAGAACAGGACTGAATGCATCAGGGCGCAATGAAGCGGGTCGCGGCTCTTGTTTGAGAGGCCGCGCGTTGGAGAGCGGGCCGTTCTCGTTCACATTGATCTGGATGGCCTGGATTCCAATGATGATATACGCGAATTTTCCGAGCTGGCCAGCACTGCGGGCGCCAATCAGGTTAGTCTGGTAACAGGATCACGCCGCTCCCCGAGTGCCCGGTATTTTGTAGGTAGTGGCAAGGCCGAGGAAATTCGGGATCTAGTTCGGGACTTGAGTGCTGATCTTGTACTGTTCGATCATTCTTTAAGCCCCAGCCAGGAACGCAACCTCGAAAAACTGTGCCAGTGTCGAGTACTCGACAGAACCGGCCTTATTCTCGATATCTTCGCACAACGCGCCCGTTCGCATGAGGGTAAGTTGCAGGTTGAGCTTGCTCAATTGCGCTATCTATCCACCCGTTTGATTCGGGGCTGGACGCACCTTGAACGGCAAAAAGGTGGTATCGGACTTCGAGGCCCAGGTGAGACTCAGCTTGAAACTGACCGCCGATTGATAGCGGTACGCATCAAACATATCGAGAGCCGCCTTGTAAAAGTTGATAAACAACGACAACAAGGGCGTATGACTCGCCACAAGGTGCCGGTACCCACCGTATCGCTGGTCGGTTATACCAACGCGGGTAAATCGACTCTGTTCAATAGTCTAACTAAAGCGCATGTGTATGCGGCCGACCAGTTGTTTGCGACTCTGGACCCCACTCTGAGACGCCTGGATCTGCCTAACAAAGAACATGTTGTACTGGCCGATACCGTCGGATTCATCCGTCAACTCCCCCATGACCTGGTGGCCGCGTTTCGCTCGACCTTGCAGGAGACGCGCGAGGCCAGTCTGCTGATCCATATAATCGATGCCGCCGATGAGAGGCATGGTCAATATATCGATATGGTTAACTCGGTGCTGGCGGAAATTCAGGCGGAGGATATTCCGCAGATACTGGTATATAACAAGATTGATATGCTGGATATGCCACCACGTGTTGAGCGCGATGAACAGCAGCGTATCGTTCGTGTATGGATATCCGCGCACACTGGAGAAGGTGTGGATCTGCTGCTGAATGCGCTGGCCGAGACCTTCCAGCGTGAAACCGTGCGCGGTTGGCTCAATCTTCCTCCATCCGCCGGCAAGGCGCGATCCGAGCTTTTCAGCCTGGGCGCTGTGTTGCAGGAAACGATAGATGATCAAGGCTTCTGGCAGCTTGAGGTCGAGCTTTCCCGCAGGCATTTTGAGGATTTGTCCAGGCGCGGACAGCTGCCGGTAAATTCTCTGGGTGGCATGGAAGCAGTGGCCTCTAGTGACTATTAGGTGTAGTGTTCCAGTCTGATTGCACTCCTGCAACTTCGAGGTTTAAATATCCATGTAAAGGCACAGGCGCCGGGTGGGCTGCTTTTTTTGAGCGGGCTGTTAAAATGGTGCGCTAATTTCGCCCGTCTCAGGTCGTTACGGGATAGGCTGATTCCTCTGAATTCGATCGATTAACCAGTATAACTAGTGTCTGGAGATTAATGATGCCCTGGAATGAACCAGGTAAGGATAACAAGGACCCCTGGCAGAATAAGTCCGGGAACCAGGGGCCGCCGGACCTCGATGAAATTCTCCGTAAGTTGACAGGACGTTTTGGCGGCCTGTTCGGAGGAGGGTCATCGGGAGGATTTGGCAAAGGCAGCGCAGCAGGATTTTATTTGCTGGCCGTAATACTTATCCTGGGATGGCTGGCCTCGGGTCTCTACAAAGTGGATGCCGGTGAGCAGGGCCTGGTGCTGCGATTTGGTGATTTCAGCCGCACCACAGATCCTGGTCTGAACTGGCATTTGCCGTTCCCGCTGGAGTCAGTTGAAAAGGTCGATGTTCAGCAGGTGCGCAGCGCGCAGCACAAGGCCAGCATGCTGACTCAGGATGAAAACATTGTGGATATCGATATCGGTGTTCAATATGTGGTCAAGGACGCGGAGCAGTATGCGTTTCAGGTAAAAGATCCAGATGAAACTCTGGGTCAGGCCATGGAAGCTGCGGTCCGCGAGGTCGTCGGCAGGCGAACCATGGACTCCGTTCTGGGCTCCGGCCGTGGAGAGGTCTCGACTCGAACTGGTGTATTGCTTCAGGCGATGCTTGACGATTACCAGACTGGGCTTGAGGTACTTGAGGTCAACCTTCAGCAGGCACAACCGCCTGAGGCCGTGCAGAGTGCCTTTGAGGATGCGGTCAAGGCGCGTGAAGACGAGGTGCGGTTCAAAAATGAAGCCCAATCCTATGCGAACGGTATAATTCCACAGGCGCGAGGTGAAGCGGCGCGCATTGAGGAAGAGGCCACGGCATACAGGGATCAGGTGATCGCGCGCGCTTCAGGTGATGCCTCTCGCTTCAGTCAGTTGTTAGTCGAATATTCCAAGGCGCCCCGTGTTACACGCGACCGCCTTTATCTCGATGCGATCGAGTCGGTATTATCAAATAGCAGCAAAATCATGATGGATATTGAGAAGGGTAATAATCTGCTGTATCTGCCACTGGATAAGATGCTGCAAGGTGCGGCGCGAATTCCACAACTAGATTCAGATGACTCAAGCAACGATACCTCTGCATTTTCAAATTCATCCGGCCAGCAAACCACAGGCCGAAGCTCGGATCTACGGGAGGGTCGTTAAATGATCGCGCGTATCATAGGGATCTTGGTAATTCTGGGCGCAATCGTTGTGTTGCTTTCCGCTTATACCGTGCATGAAACCGAACGGGCAATCCTCTTCAAGTTCGGCAGGATTGTGAAGACTGGCATCGAACCTGGACTTCATTTCAAGATACCGATTGTCAATAACGTCCGCGCTTTTGATATTCGTGTACTCACGATGGATGCGCAGCCGGAACGCTTTCTTACCATCGAAAAGAAGAATGTCATTGTCGATTACT
>JBGTHR010000020.1:0-5478 GCA_041746095.1 Gammaproteobacteria bacterium
CGACCTGTTTAATGCCGGTATCCGCCCAGCTATTAACGCGGGTTTGTCCGTTTCGCGAGTCGGTGGTGCGGCTCAGACTCAAATCATCAAGAAGCTCGGTGGCCGTGTCCGTCTGGACCTTGCCCAATACCGTGAACTGGAGGCCTTTTCGCAGTTTGCGTCCGACCTGGACGAGCAGACGCGCAAACAGCTGGAGCGTGGTGAGCGTGTGACTGAGCTAATGAAGCAGAAACAGTATTCTCCGATGTCGATTGCCGAGATGGCCATTTCGCTGTTCTCTGCCAATGAAGGCTATCTGGATGATGTTCAGGTCGACAAAATCGTTGATTTCGAGTCGGCTATGCTGAGCTACATGCGCTCAGAACACGCTGAATTGCTTGACAAGGTCGATCAGTCCGGTGACTACAACGACGATATTCAGGCAGCCTTTCGCAGTGCGCTGGATAATTTCAAGTCCAATCACAGCTGGTAGGCAGTGATAGTCTTACCATTCATTGATTAGCTACCGACTATGGCAAGCGAAAAAGAGATACGCACACAGATCGCGAGTATCAAGAATACTCAGAAGATCACCAAGGCCATGGAAATGGTTGCCGCCAGCAAGATGCGCAAGGCTCAGGAGCAGATGCGGGCGACTCGGCCCTATGCCAGCAAGATTCATAATGTTATCGGACATCTGGCCAATGCGCATCCTGAATACATGCATCCATTTTTGATCGAGCGTGAACGAGTCAAGCGCGTTGGGTTGATCGTTATTTCTACAGACCGTGGACTGTGTGGCGGACTGAATATCAATCTATTCAAAAATGCCGTGATCGCCATTCGCGAATGGCAGGCAAAGGGCGCAGAGATCGACCTCTGCCTGATTGGATCAAAGGCAACCTCATTTTTCAAGCGCATTGGCGTGAATGTGATAGCCCAGACCACTCACCTCGGGGATAGACCGCGTATCAGTGATCTGATCGGGACCATCAAGGTCATGCTGGATGCTTATTCAGAAGAAAAGATCGACCGGCTGTTTTTGGTGGAAAACGAATTTGTGAATACCATGAGCCAGACCTCAAAGCTCAGCAAGTTGATCCCCGTGGAACCTGCGACAGACGAAGAACTGAAACACCACTGGGATTATCTTTATGAACCAGACTCCAAAGAGGTCCTGGATCACTTGTTGATGCGCTATATCGAATCACTGGTATATCAGGCCGTTGTAGAGAATATTGCCTGTGAGATGGCGGCCCGAATGGTGGCGATGAAGAGCGCCTCGGATAATGCCTCGGAACTGATTGGTGATTTGCAGCTGGCCTATAACAAAGCGCGCCAGGCATCGATTACTCAGGAACTGTCAGAGATTGTAGCGGGTGCTGCGGCCGTATAGGCTGCAACACGTCAGCTAATGCGATTAACTAGACTAAGGGTTACATCATGAGCGACGGAAATATCGTACAAATTATTGGCGCCGTAGTGGACGTCGAATACCCCAGGGACAGCGTGCCGGAGGTATACGATGCCCTGGTGGTAAATGAAACAAAACTGACGCTTGAGGTGCAGCAGCAACTGGGCGACGGAATCGTCCGTACGATTGCCATGGGATCATCGGATGGGTTGCGCCGTGGACTTGAGGTCAGCAACACCGGTGCGCCTATCTCGGTGCCAGTAGGCATCAAGACCCTGGGCCGTATTATGGACGTGTTGGGAAATCCAATCGATCAGGGTGGTGAAATCGGCGCTGAAGAAACAATGCCGATACACCGGACTCCACCAACGTATGAAGAACAGGCCGGTGGCTCGGAGCTGCTGGAAACCGGCATCAAGGTGATTGACCTCTTATGTCCGTTTGCCAAAGGCGGCAAGGTCGGCCTGTTTGGTGGTGCGGGTGTAGGCAAGACCGTCAACATGATGGAGCTCATTCGCAACATCGCTATTGAGCACGAAGGCTACTCTGTATTTGCCGGTGTGGGTGAGCGCACCCGTGAAGGCAATGACTTCTACCACGAGATGAAGGAGTCAAACGTACTTGACAAGGTTGCCCTGGTCTATGGCCAGATGAACGAGCCTCCGGGCAACCGTCTGCGCGTTGGGCTGACAGGTCTGACCATTGCCGAGAAGTTTCGCGACGAGGGGAATGATGTGCTGATGTTTATCGATAACATCTATCGTTATACCCTGGCAGGTACTGAAGTCTCTGCACTGCTGGGCCGTATGCCTTCAGCGGTAGGTTACCAGCCAACCCTGGCATCGGAAATGGGTGTCCTGCAGGAACGTATCACCTCAACAAAGACCGGTTCCATTACCTCCATTCAAGCAGTATACGTACCGGCCGACGACTTGACCGACCCCTCGCCCGCCACGACGTTTGCCCATCTGGATGCCACCGTCGTGCTTTCACGGCAGGTCGCAGAGCTGGGTATCTACCCTGCGGTTGACCCGCTGGACTCCACCAGCCGCCAGCTCGACCCGCTGGTCGTTGGTCAGGAACACTATGACACCGCACGCGCCGTACAGAATACCCTGCAGCGCTACAAAGAGCTAAAGGACATCATCGCAATTTTGGGTATGGACGAGTTATCCGAGGAAGACAAGCGCATCGTATCCCGGGCGCGCAAGATTCAGCGTTTCCTGTCACAACCGTTCTTCGTCGCAGAAGTCTTCACCGGTTCAGCCGGTAAATATGTCTCCCTGAAAGAGACAATCCGCGGCTTCCGCGCCATTGTCGAGGGTGAGCACGATGACCTGCCGGAGCAGGCCTTCTACATGGTCGGCGGAATCGAGGAAGCTGTCGAAAAGGGTAAAAATCTCTAACCATGGCCACCACCATGCAGGTCGATATCGTCAGCGCCGAGGAGGAGATCTTTTCCGGCGAGGCAGAAATGCTGTTTGCCCCGGCTGAGATGGGCGAAGTGGGCATCATGCCCCGACATACACCACTGATCACTCGTCTCAAGCCCGGCGAAGTAAAAGTACAGATGACGGGCCAGGAAGACCAGTACTTCTATGTGTCGGGTGGAATTCTTGAGGTTCAACCGCACGTAGTGACGGTGCTTTCCGATACGGCGGCACGCGCCAAGGATCTGGATGAGGCCCAGGCCCAGGAGGCCAAAGACAGAGCTGAGGCAGCACTGGCGGAAAAAGGCTCGAAGATCGATTCCGCCAAGGCGCTGGCAGAACTGGCGCAGGCAGCAGCTCAGCTGCGAATGATTCAAAGGCTGCGAAAAAATCGATAAAGAAGCTGCATTACACTTATAATTCCAAGGCAGCTAATGGCTGCCTTTTACATTTATGGCTTATCAATAAAACAAAATAGAACATCTGTGACGCCAGTATTTCATCAGTTAACTGCCAGATTGTGGATCTGAAACATGCTTGAGATCGTCATTCTTGCAGCTGGACAGGGCATGCGCATGCACAGTCTGCGTCCCAAGGTATTACACCCAGTGGGCGGCAAGTCAATGTTGCTGCATGTATTGAAGACTGCAGCCAACCTCTCTGCAGATCGAGTACATGTCGTCTATGGCCAGGGTGGGGACATGGTTAAGGCCGCCGTCGAAGACGACTCGATACACTGGTGTCACCAGTCGGAACGCCTGGGCACCGGGCATGCGGTGCTTCAGGCGATGCCAGCGATCGATATCGAAAGCACAGTTCTCGTTCTGTATGCCGATGTACCGCTGATTCGTATGGAAACATTGCAAAATCTGATTCTAGAGCTAGGCCAGTCCACTTTGTCACTGTTGTCGGTAAAACTGGAAAATCCCTCAGGCTACGGACGCATCGTTCGCGATGTGCATGGTTTGGTGCAGTGTATTAAAGAAGAAAATGATGCCGATGTAGAAACGCGTAAAATAAACGAGGTCAATACCGGAATACTGGCAGCCAGGGCCAAAGACCTAAACCGGTGGCTGGAGAATCTGGATAATAACAATACGCAGGGTGAATATTATCTGACCGATTGCATTGCCCGGTGTGCTCGTGAAGGTGGACGAATACATGTAGCTGTCAGCGCGAACCCGGCAGAGGTCATGGGTGTGAATGACAAGCTGCAACTCGCAAAGGTTGAAAGAACCTATCAGCTGGGTAGAGCAAATGCGATGATGCGTCAAGGAGTGACGCTGGCCGATCCATCACGTGTCGATATTCGTGGTGATATCTCGGTGGGGCAGGATGTCTCGTTGGATATTAATGTCATCCTCGAAGGACAAGTGCGACTGGCCGATAATGTTACGGTCGGCGCGCACTGCATCCTCAAGAATGTCGATATCGGCAAAGATACGGAGGTTAGGCCGTTTAGCGCGATTGAGAATGCCGTCATCGGTGAGCGTTGTATTATCGGGCCATATGCGCGGATTCGACCGGAAACTCATTTGGGGAATGATGTCCATATCGGTAATTTTGTCGAGGTCAAGAAATCCACCATTGATGATAACAGCAAGATAAATCACCTGAGTTATATTGGTGATACGCAGATAGGCAAGCGCGTCAATGTGGGTGCTGGCACCATAACCTGTAATTACGATGGCGCCAGCAAGCACTCCACGCAAATTGGTGACGATGTTTTTATCGGTTCTGATACACAACTGATTGCGCCCATTCATATTCAGGAAGGTTCGACTCTTGGCGCTGGTTCGACTATCACGCGCGATACTCCGGCACATGAACTCACACTCTCTCGGAGTAAGCAGGTGACAGTCCCTGGCTGGCAACGGCCCGGCAAGAAGCTAAAAAAATAACCTCTAAGTATGTGCGGCATAGTCGGTGCAGTTTCCCATACGGATGTAGCCCCTATTCTGCTGGAAGGACTAAAGCGGCTGGAATATCGCGGTTATGATTCAGCCGGTATGGCCGTTATTCACAATGGTGGTTTTCAGCGCAGACGCCGACTGGGCAAGGTTAAAGAGCTTGCGAGAGCACTGGATGAAAGCCCGCTGCCAGGATTGATCGGTATAGCGCACACACGCTGGGCTACGCACGGCGTACCGGCAGAACATAATGCCCATCCACATATCTGCAACAATCGCATTGCCATCGTACACAATGGGATCATCGAAAATTTTCAGGAACTGAAAGTCAGCCAGACAGAAGCGGGCTTTAATTTTACCTCTGAGACCGATACCGAGGTCATCGCACACCAGATCGTTTTTTATCTGAATCAGGGACAGGATTTATTACAGGCGGTGCGCAGTGCGCTAGCAGATTTTCAGGGCGCCTATGCACTGGGCGTGATTGATTGCAATGACCCCGACCGGTTGATCGCGGCGCGGCAGGGCAGTCCGCTGGTGATAGGAATCGGTGAAGGACAGAATTTCATTGCCTCCGATATACAGGCGCTTTTACCCGTCACGCAAAGAGTCATCTATCTTGAGAATGGAGATGTCGCCGATATTCAGACGGGCGCCATCAACATCCTGGATGACAGCGGCCAGCGAGTGAGTCGACCCGTTAAGACATCATCACTGTCCCTGTCAGGAGTTGAGCTGGGTGGGT
>JBGTHR010000021.1:0-8027 GCA_041746095.1 Gammaproteobacteria bacterium
GCGAATCACCGCCACGCACCGTATAAATATCTGTTTCCTCTATGCGGTTCTGAGCAAAAAAATCTTCCTGTAGTTTACGATAATACTGGGTTCGGCGTGTGACGAATTCGACTTTGCTGATAGTGGTAAAATCAAGCTTAAACCGTTTACCAATAACCACTGGCGCATTAGCGCCCAATCCATTTACCTGACGCAGAAGGCTTGAGCGTAAACTCAGCCACTCCGCATAGTGCCCGACAGTCTCCGCTGCCTGAACTTCAATCGAGTTATTTGCATCAACTGAGTAGTCACTGGGATCGACGGAAACGGCTGGAATTGCACCGGGTGTAAGCGCAGGACCGAGCAGCGCAGTCTCGTCCGCTGAGGTCGGTTCGGCAGACTCCACTTGAGCGACTACCGCCTCCGGCAACTCACTATTAGCCGCAGTACTGAGTTCAGCCGCCGGTAATTCCTGCACCTTGGGCTGCACAGCGGATGCAACTTTCACTGGCGCCGTTTTACTGACAATCTGACTGATTTCGGCGGCAGCAAGCCGCAGATCCTGACCAGGATAGATTCGATTCTTGTTGCTGATATTATTAAATGCCATCAAATCCGCAGCGCTGATGTTATAGCGTCTGGCAATCGCGGTGAGGGTATCGCCACGGCGAACTCGGTAAAGTTCGTCACTCGGCAAAAAAGCAGGTTTATCCTCTATCGTAGTATTGTTGACTCTGGCGGCGGCAACTACCTGATTAGCCTGTGGCAGACGCAATCTCTGTCCGACACGAATGCTATTCAGGTTACGCAGATTATTTAACTGGGCAATCTGCCGCTGACTGACCTGGTAACGCGCAGCGATCGTGGATAGAGTTTCATTGCGCCTAACCAGATGAACAACATCCGGCTTCTGCGTAACAAACCGCTCGCCTCGTGATAAGGATGCGATTGCTCGTTTACCCTGATCAGCAGCGCCGCCCTGGTATGGAATACGTAAGTTGTATCCACGCGGGATGTATTTCTCTCCACTCCATACAACAGGCAGCAAGTCACGGTTAGCCTGCATTAAGTCCTGCAAGTCTACATCCAGCTCCTTACGCAGTGACACTATGCTGATGTAGTCTGGTAATTCAACAATCTCATACTTAGGCTCAGCATTCTTCTTAAGCGGCCCAAAATACTGCTCAGCCTTGGAATCAACATCCACCGCCGCCAGGAATGACGTATAGAAATTACGCGATGCAAAACCAAAGGTTCGACTACGATACCCACGAATTATGGCTGCGATATCATCAGTCCCCATCGTTTCCTTAGCCCGGCGCATTCCTCCGGCGCCGTGATTGTAGGCGGTTATTGCCAGAGCCCAGTTATTCGTTATGGAATAATTATATTCAAGCAGCTTCGCTGCAGCAATTGTCGCCTTGTAGGGATCGTTGCGTTCATCCACTATGTGATCAATACGCATAAACCGCTGGCCAGTGGAGTGAGTAAACTGCCACATACCGGAGGCGCCAACATGCGAGCGGGCATCGGGATTGTAGGAGGATTCCACATGCGGCAGGGCGGCCAGCTCTTTGGGCAATCCTTTGTCCTGCAGAGTCTTTTCAATATGGTCACGCCATGCACCGGAACGGATTACACCCTCGCGGAATCGGTCTGAAAGACCTAGCTGGAAGCGAATGCCGTCCGCCGCAGCTTTTAGAGTGGCATTGCTGACATTTTTAGGCCATAACTCCAGCACCCTGCGCTGCTCGCTACTTAAACCCTGACGCTTGCCGCTGGCAAGTGTCTTCAGAACACTGGAATAGTGTTGCTTGAGACTCAATATGTAACGATCATTTGAAGAGTGACGATGGCTGTCCGCAGAGGGCAGTGCGATGGTCTGGTAGACTACATTAAAATCCCAGGGGTCGTGCAGAAACCCATGATGGGTATCGATCTCTGTGAATACACGAGTCCAGAATTTAATCGCCGGTTCAATAGCTGCCGGGCGGGGTAATACGTTCGATGTGGCTGCTAGCGCCGCCTGTATCACCGAAAGCACAATCAATAGTGTTAATGCAAATACATGACCAGGACGTGTGAATATGCTCATTGTTTATTTTATAGTGAGTATTCTGGCTGAATTAAAATGGCTAGAAACAGGCCCTCGGTTAGTCGGAATTTTACTCTTTCCAAACACAGCTTTGTCGATCACTCCCTCGGCTGGAACTACATGCTGGCTATTCTTCGTCAAGGGCATCCAGCTCGTCGAGCTCGTCGAGAAAATCATCCTCAATGGGCGGATTTCCATCGTGTACCAAAAACTCTCTTCTATCCAGAAATGCGTTCTTGATGAAAGTATAGCGGTCAAATGCCACACCTTCGATAGTCTCTTCGGTAGCAAGCAGACCAGCGCGCAAGTCAATCAGATCAACGGCCCTCAGGCTGTAACGGATCGTGTCATCTTCCACATAGGTAATGGGATCCAGGTAATGATCCACTGCCTTTGCAGGCGCATCACGCAACGTGCTTGGACCTAGAAACGGAATGACGAAATACGGGCCGGAGTCCAACCCCCACGCCCCCAAGGTCTGACCAAAATCCTCTTCATGCTTGCGGAATCCTGCAACCGTGCCCAGATCGATGAGGCCACCAATACCGAATGTGGAATTCAGCGCCAACCGGCCAATATCCGAAAAGCCATCTTTGATCTTGAACTGCAGCAGGTTGTTAACGGCGACACCCACATCTTCAAGATTTGAGAAAAAGTTATGCACCGCCTCTTCCATCAAGTCGGGCGTGATCTTTTTATAGCCTTTCGCCACAGGCTTCAGGATCGCACGATCCAGGGTATCATTGAACTTGAATGCGGCCCGGTTATACCCCTCCCAGGGATCCCGCTCGTCTTTGAGTTCACCTTTGCTGGCGCACCCACTTATGAGTGCAATCGCCAGAATTAATCTGGCAGCATGGAATCCGATGATTTTCATTAGGCCTTCCTGAAATTTTATGAGTATTTTATGTAACCAAATGTTGAATCATTACTCCAGGCAAGTCTATAAGCAGGGAGTCTAAACAGCAAAAACAGCAGATGATTTTGTTGTTGGCAATGCCGCGCTATTATAAGACAATACCAAAGTTAGCTTTTAGATCAATTCCACTTGCGCTTAGCCGCAGCTATGCGCATACGTAAGGCATTCAACTTGATAAATCCTTCTGCATCCTTCTGATTATATGCGCCCGCATCTTCCTCAAAGGTAGCGATAGTCTCATCGAACAGACTATCCGTGTCCGATTGCCGACCGGTGGTGAACACATTGCCCTTGTACAATTTTAATCGGACTCTGCCGTTGACATATTGTTGGCTGCTGTCAATCATCGACTGCAGCATGTTACGTTCGGGACTCCACCAGTAACCATTGTAAATCAGGCTTGCGTAACGCGGCATCAGCTCATCTTTCAGGTGCGCAACCTCCCTGTCCAGCGTGATGGATTCTATCGCGCGATGCGCACGTATTAATATGGTTCCACCCGGTGTTTCATAGCAGCCACGTGATTTCATACCGACATAGCGATTCTCGACGATATCCAGTCTGCCGATGCCGTTATCGCCACCCAGCCGGTTGAGGGTCCGCAATACTTCTGCGGGCGACATAGGCTCACCATTGATGGCGACAACATCGCCCTTATCATAGGTCAGCTCGATTTCAGTCGGACTATCAGGAGCCGCCTCAGGCGATACCGACCAGCGCCACATGTCCGCATTCGGTTCGATCCACGGGTCTTCCAGTTCACCGCCTTCATAAGAGATGTGCAACAGATTGGCATCCATTGAGTAAGGCGACCGTTTACCGCGTTTCTGCTCTACCTGAATATTGTGTTTGTCTGCATAGGCAAGCAGCTTCTCGCGAGACGTCAGGTTCCACTCGCGCCAGGGAGCGATGATCTTGATATCAGGCTTGAGTGCATAAGCGCCCAGTTCAAAGCGCACCTGGTCGTTACCCTTGCCGGTGGCGCCATGAGAAATAGCATCAGCCCCTGTTTCATTGGCGATCTCGACCAGACGTCGGGCAATCAATGGTCTGGCAATTGATGTGCCTAACAGGTATTCACCCTCATAAATTGTATTCGCACGGAACATAGGGAATACATAATTCCGGACAAATTCTTCGCTCAGATCCTCGATATATATTTCCTTGATGCCCAATGCCTGTGCCTTGGCGCGCGCGGGCTCGACCTCTTCTCCCTGACCGATATCGGCCGTAAAGGTAACCACCTCACAGGAGTAGTTCTCCTCCAGCCATTTGAGAATCACAGAGGTATCCAGGCCGCCAGAATAGGCTAGCACCACTTTTTTGATGTCAGACATTTTATTGAGGACTCGTCTCGAAGAAAGCACGAGAGTATAACTTGTTATGGCAACTTTGCCTGTCTGCTATGACAGTACTGGCATATGTCAGTGAACGCTGGTTTTTTCCTGTGATCGTTTAAGCCTTGCAAGCAGACGACGGGCCATGTCTCCAAACAGTTCTGTCTGAGTAGGATGGGGGTGAATCGCCTGCGCTACCTGCTCAAGAGAAAGACCACAGGAGACCATCATCACGGCTTCACCAATCAGGGTATCCGCATGATCGGCAAGAAAATGCACGCCGACAATACGTTGACTTTCACGCTCGACAACCAGCTTGATCATGCCATCGGTCTCAGCCGTGATCATCGCCTTGGCATCAATCTTCATCGGCATCTTCACTTCCACAACTTGCAGATTTCGCGATTTTGCCTGCTCCATCGTGAGTCCTGCAAATGCGGCCTGTGGCCGAGTAAATATTACGCCACAGTCTCGATCACGATCATAACGTGAATCATCACCCAGCAAAGTGGCTGCCGCTATTCGGCCCTGAGCACCCGCCGTGTGGGCAAGCATCAGGCCACCGCTCACATCGCCCACCGCAAAGATATGTTCCACCGAAGTGCGGCTACTGGCGTCCGTCTGAATAAAGCCGTTTTTAGTCTCGACTCCGGTCACCTGAAGATTCAATGGGGCCAGTTCCGGTTTCTTGCCAGTGGCAACCAGTACAGCGTCAACCAGCACACTTGAAATCGCATCCTCACCTTTGTCATTAAGAACAGAAAATTCCAGTTTAATGGTTTTCTTGAGCGCCTTGACACGCGAGACTCGAGTTGAGGTGTGTATGGTAAGATTGGCCTGTTTCCGCAGAATATCCTGAAGCTTACTGGCAATCTCTGACTCGACTTCCGGCAGTATCCTGTCCCGAATCTCGAACAATGTAACCTTACAGCCAAAATCACTGAAAATCTGCGCCATCTCCAGGCCTATCGCACCTCCGCCAATCACCGCCAGTGATTTAGGCATAGACTTAAGCTCCCAAATCGAATCCGAAGTCAGCACCCGTCCCGAATCTATTGTTTGATTCAAGCCTTCGATTGCAGGCAACACAGGTGGCGCGCCAGTGGCAATGACGGCCGCACCAAAAGTCAGATGCCGCAGTTCGGATTCACTCCCGGATTGGGCGCGTTTACCAGATTCAGTGCGTTTAAAGGGGTCTTCTGAAAGGCCGGCAGTGTTCACCGTAAGACTATGTTCGCCTTCGAACACGCCGATCCCCTGAATTACCTCAATTTTGACACCCTGATCCGTCTTGAGGGCCATATCGCCACGCGTGATCAGGATATCGCGGCGAGTCTCCTCCATCTTATCCCAGTTGAGTCGGGCCTTATCCGTACCCTCGACCCCCAGATGAATATCGTGACGCCGGTCGCGCATTCGGTCAGCAGCCACCCGCCAGGTCTTGGATGGAATACACCCACGCCACAGGCATTCGCCCCCTGGATACGGCGCATCCATAATCATGGCGACCTTGATACCGTTCGCTGCCAGCTCACGGGCACAGTCCTCACCACCAGGGCCACCACCGATGACGACGACCTGATAATCCCAGTCACCCTCGGGTATAGCTGGTCCCGTGGATTTCAACCATTGCAATGGATTTTCGATGACCGCCTTGAGGTCGCGCAGAAACTCTGCCGCCTGAGCCCCATTAATGACTCGATGATCGACCGTCAGGGTCAGCGGCATGCCCTCAGCACCCGTGGTGGATATGGCCAGAATCGCGCCCAGGCCAGGAGTCGGAATAGCGTTAAAATTTGTAACTCCGTACATACCCAGATTGGAGATCTGGAAGCTGGAGATCGTGTACTCTTCCGGCTTGAGCCGCCGCTTGCGGGCGCGCTCAAGCAGATCACGCCATTCTTCATTCAGGTCTTCGATATCGCGGGATTCACAGTGCCTGAGCACAGGAACCACTAGCCCACCACTTTCTGTAGCTACCGCCATTCCTATATCCACGTGCGTATGTGCAACAATTTTGTCTTCCGGTTGATAGCAGGAATTGATGATTGGATGCTCAAGCATCGCCTGGGCACAGGCCTTGGCCAGCATCACCGTGAAGGAAACCTGGCGTTTTTTCGAGATCGCCAGCAGTTTCTCGGGGTGCGCATGCATGGTTATGTTGAATGTTGGCATGCTGAGTGAAGCAGACAGGTTGTGGCAGACAGCACGTTCCATCGCCGACATGTGCCTTCCCTCACCTGCAACCCGCACTTCGGGCGCACTGTGCGCGGCGGACGCCGAACCTTCGTCTTCAGGACGCTGACCGGGCTGAGAGTTTGATATATCCTTAGCCACAACAACACCCTCCGGGCCGCTGCCAGAGACTGAGTTCAGATCAATCTGCTTGTTTCCCGCCAGCTTACGGGCATAGGGAGATGCCCGTTTGTTATCCGGACGTGGCGAAGGTGCGGATTTTGAGGGCGCGCTCTCAATGTTCTGATCCTGAGCCTCTTCGGATTGCTTGGCATTGGAAGAAGATTCCTCTTCTTCGTCAGATACCTCAGCCGGTTCGTCCTGGCTGGCAGGCTGGCTGTCTTTGACAACTTGACTCTCTTCCGCAACCAGATAGGCCATTGCCTCACCCACTGGAACAATACTGTCCAGTTCAGCCAGAGGCCCGGACAGATAACCATCGCGAAAGACCTCAACATCCATGATCGCCTTGTCGGTCTCAACGGTGGCAACGATATCCCCTCGTTTGACACGGTCACCGAGTTGTTTCTCCCAGCTCACGACGACACCTTCGGTCATGGTGTCCGAGAGCTGCGGCATCTTGATGGAATAGGATTCGGACATGGGATTTCGTTTCAGCGGTTGCGTTAAGAACTGACCATTCGCTTAGCGCATAGTCAATTTTATGGAGCCGATTTTATTTGGCGGCCGAACATCCTCAGTACAACATCCACGATTTTTTTCGTATCGGGTATCGCGGCCTTTTCCAGCTTGCGGTTATAGGGCATCGGGACGTTTTCAGCGGATACCCGCAACGGTGGCGCATCGAGTTCAAAAAAACATTCCTCATTGATGATCGACATCACCTCGGCGCCTACTCCCACCATGGGTTCGGCCTCCTCGGCAATCAGCGCACGATGAGTCTTGCTTACTGATTCGCGTATGCCTTTGCGATCCAGCGGAGACAAGGCATACAGGTTGACCACCTCGGCATTGATGCTGTGCTCCTCTTTAAGGATTGATGCCGCCTGCAGACACCAGTGCACCGAGATGTTGTAACCGAACAGGGTGATATCCTTGCCTTCTTTTTCGACCGTCGAACCCTCCAGCGGATGAAAAAACTCCTCGTCAGGCACGCTGCCCTTGAGGTTGTACATCATCTCATGTTCACAGATGAAGACCGGATCATTGCAGCGTACTGCGGACTTCAGCAACCCATAGGCCTGCCTGGCATTGGCTGGCGTGACGACTCGCAGACCGGCAATCCCCATGAATACCTTTTCCATGCGGCCCGAATGTTGAGCGCCGAGTTGATGCGCCACGCCACCAGGGGAACGTATCACTACCGGAGCCTGTAGCTGGCCACCCGACATGTAGCGGATCTTGGCGGCGCTATTGGCGATCTGATCCAGCGCCAACCAGGCGAAATTGACCGACATTATTTCAATGATCGCACGCACACCGAGAAAGGATGCGCCTATTC
>JBGTHR010000022.1:0-16000 GCA_041746095.1 Gammaproteobacteria bacterium
ATTGATTGCCACCGCACACGTGGACTCGCCGTTTCATTTTTCTCTGCCAAACCCGGACAAGACACCCAATCCACTAATTCGACTCGATATGGCGACAGTCGGATATGGCGATACTCCAATACTGGCTGACATCGATCTGTCAGTGGCACCTGCGGACAGGATCGGTTTACTCGGTGCAAACGGCGCAGGCAAATCGACTCTGATTAAATTGCTTTCCGGCATGCTGGTTCAGACTGGTGGTGAAATTCAACAGGCGAAGGATCTGAAAGTGGGTTATTTTGCTCAGCATCAGGTTGAGCAACTGCACGATTTACTAACGCCACTTGAACACTTACAACAGGTGGATCCAAGAGCGAGTACGCAGGATCTCAGGGGATTCCTTGGCGGATTTGGTTTCAGCAACGAACAAGCGCTGATGCCTGCAGGACCTTTTTCCGGAGGAGAAAAATCCCGACTGGCGCTGGCATTGCTGGCGTATTCACGTCCCAATTTGCTGTTGCTGGACGAGCCCACCAACCATCTTGATATACAGATGCGCCAGGCTCTGGCGCAGGCATTACAGGACTATGCGGGTGCCATGGTTATCGTATCGCATGACAGACACCTGCTGCGTGTAACCACCGATGATTTGTTGCTGGTGCATGACGGAAGGGTTGAAAGGTTTCCCGGCAGCCTTGATGACTACCCTGGCTGGCTGGCAGAACAAAGCAGGAAGTCATCACAGTCCAGTAATTCCAAACAGACAGGGCTCAAGGCCGTTGATCACAAAGACAGGAAACGCCGTGATGCAGAAAAACGTCAGCAACACGCCCCGTTTCGCAGCAAAATACAATCGATAGAAAAACAACTGACTATCCTTAGAGACACGCAAGAACGGTACGAGAGGGAACTTTCAAACTCTGCTATCTATGCCGATAACAACAAAGATGGACTCAAGGCCTTGTTGCTTGAAAAAGCCAGAATTGCTCAGGCTATCGAGGCTCATGAATCTGATTGGATGACCGCCAGTGAAACATTAGAAGAGCTGCTCTCAGAAGACTGACGTTTTTTTACGGTATGCGTAATCGCATCATCAGCAAGCCATTTCCTTATCATTCTTCGTGCGCATGAAAGCATACCTTCATGGATTTTAAGCATTTTATACTTCATTAATATCTCATCAAGCTCATTCAATCCTGGCAGCGCGTTTGAAGCC
Organism: Gammaproteobacteria bacterium; assembly: GCA_041746095.1. Taxonomy (GTDB): domain Bacteria; phylum Pseudomonadota; class Gammaproteobacteria; order JBGTHR01; family JBGTHR01; genus JBGTHR01. The sequence continues at coordinate 1,196 of JBGTHR010000022.1, forward strand.
TGGCATACGACATCACATTCAGGATTGAGTAGAAAGGTCTCTCGATAGAGCATCGTGTCGCCAAGCATATCCAGGTCAAACAAGTTGCATACAGTGCGATCAATCTCAAAGAAAACGCTCTGGTTTAAAGATCGCGCCAAATCGCTCTGCATCAATTGGATGTTCTTGGATGATTCAGAATTACACGGCATAATGATTAAAAGCGTTACTTTCACGCCATGCTGAGAAAAGAGTTCTGCGCGCCTGTTAATCTCGCATATACGGGAATCTGCAAGACCCTCAAATGGGCAAATAATGATTAGTGAGAAATGCCCATATGCCCAGGCGAGCAATTCAGAAGCGCTGATAATTCGGGAATCGATTACGTCATTACTTAACGGGCTCGGCAGTACTTTCAGCTTGGATGTTAATGGGGGTGGCATAGTCAGGTCTCCAGTTCGTGTATTGATTGCCGTAAAATCGAATTGGGTTATAGACTTAAAATAATTTGATTCCATTCACATATAGCTAAAGAATTTAAAAAGCGTTGCGCCAATATTATTCGACCGGGGGGGTGAGTATAAAAATTGGCGCAACGACGAGGAGCTATCAAGCAACATTCGCAAGAGCACTTGGATTAATATTAATTATAATGATAATCATTACTATTTGCAAGCATTTCTCTATCTTAATTCCAGTAGAAAGAGATATTGAAACGTAACGAATTAAGAAGCCTCTGATTAATTCATAGGCGCCTTAATCCATAACTCAATTCCAGCGAAAACGGGAATGGAGAATGTCGTAAAAGAATTAGTGCGGATAGATAAAAATAGGTATATAGGAGGAATCAAACAATTCATACTTCAAATCAAGCAAGTTCCGCGCAGGCGAAATGACCGCCTCATACGATCAGGATTTACCAAAGCTAACTGATGCCAGTAGCCCGCAAGACACGATCAACCGCAAAACAAGCTCAGCTTACTGCGATCATATGATTATCCCATTTAGCCTCTTGAATGCGTGTTTGATCGACTATGGATAGGCTTTGAATATCAATCTTATAAATAGAACCATTGCCACTGCTGACTATAAAATTTCGCTGATCACTACTTAACGCAATACCACCCGTATCGGGAATCAGCAAAGCATCCATGTATTCTGACGTAGATCGATTCCAAAACGTAACCTGGCCACCGCGCGGACAGGAAACAGCGGTAACATCGTTATCCAACGCACTACAAACAGCACCGGTATATTGATTCATTGACTGATAGCGCTCAACGTCTGCTTTTGCAGTAGCGATTTGATCTTCACCACGATGAAATGCAACCAATGGCGCCATTTTTTTTGCTGGTCCCTCGTATTGCATGCCTATCGCTACACGACCATCTAGTGACACGTCGATATGGCGAATACTTAACTGATGATCACTGACTCGATACTGCCCGATAAGTTTTCCGTTATGACTATCAATATAGCTAAGATTAGGCGACATTGATTCAATATTCAGGTTTTCACGAGGATCGTCTGGATGAGTAAGAATACCGCCAACCGCGACAGCCAGTGTGACGCCATCAGGCATCATTTTTACTTCATGCGGCCCAATGCCATAGGCAGGAAATTCATCCAGCGCTTTAAGGTTCCTGCCATCACGGACGACAATAACGCCCGTAGCATATTCATAGTCATTTTCGGTTGTAAACAAATAATTACCATCACTCGAATACGATCCATGTCCATAAAAATGACGTCACGGCTCACTCTCTACAGTGCTTAACATCTCTGAATTATGTAAATCAACAAGATATGCCTTATTCCCCGGACGACGTGAAAATAATACTACGTTATTTGTGGCAGGGCATTTCGCTGCACTATGAGCACGCAGATCGATAGGCAGGCGAAAACGCTGCTCTCCATTCTCGTCCAGTGCTGCGCAAAAATAGTTGTCTTTATAATCCGCGCCTGCAGAAAAGTACGCTTGTTGATGACTCGCTTTTCGCAAATAGATTCCAGCGGATACAACAGGTGCAGCAACAAGGCCAACGGTGCCAAGTTTAATCAAAGTTCGGCGTTTGAAGTTTACAGGATCATAGCTGTGAGTTGGCATCATTAATCTCCATCATCTCATTAAAACTGGCCGGTATTGAGAGCGAAGCCAGTAAATCGTTGTCAACTAAAACCAGTAGTTTAAGGCATTAGTAAGCGGGCCAGAGCTAGTATTACTGAGCGCCGTCACGGCGGTCTCTGCAGCTTTTCTTTGATTAAGAATACGGTCATGTGCAACCTCATAACAGAGTAAATGCGAAGGTATTGCATGAAAATATCGTTGATTTCCTTTGCAGCGCGAGAAAGGGAGTAGTCTACAATATTCAATGGTAGAAGGCAGAGGTTTGATCGCCTCTCACCTGATTCGATCTCCATGGAATTCAGACAGTATCACTGCCATTAGCTAATGGACAGTAGCCGCACAAAGAAAAGTGCGCAACGGAATTACCACTAACCGTGCGATCCATGATGCTGAGGCGAGTTTTAAACAATATATATGCTTGACGTTATATATGTTTATCCATATATTAGCCTGCATGATCGATCCTGACATTTTATTTAAATGCTTGTGCGATGAAACCCGTCTGCGTTGCCTAATCCTGATGAAGCTTGAAGGCGAACTCTGTGTGTGTGAACTGACCTATGCGCTTGATGAGATACAACCTAAAATCTCAAGACACCTTGCTTTATTACGCGAAGCCGGCATCGTCATCGACAGACGGCAGGGACAATGGATTTATTATCGTATACACCCTGAACTTCCTGCCTGGGCAAAGACTATTCTTAACGCTGCACAACAAGGGGCGAACACCTGGAAACCGCATTTAAACGATCTCAAGGCGTTAAAGACAATGCCCAACCGCCCTGGAAGAGTCTGTTGTGCATGACAAATAATCTCAGCTTCGATTCACAAGGCAAGCCATGACAGTCAGGCTGGGTATCAACGGTTTCGGCCGCATGGGGCGTCTTGGCTTGCGCGTTGCCTGGAGCAAAAGTGATCTGGACATAGTCCGCATCAATGAACCCGCCTGCGACGCCGCGTGTTCTGCGCATCTGCTCAAGTTTGACTCGGTGCACGGCATGTGGAATACACACTGCGATGCTTCTGATAACGCCATAATAATCGATGACAAATCCATCGAATATTATCGCAATCATACCCCTGGTGAGACAGATTGGTCCGGATGCGATCTGATTATCGAGGCATCCGGTAGATTCCGTAAAATGGAGCAGCTACAAAGCTACCTGGATCAGGGAGTGAGAAAGATTATTGTTGCCGCCCCGGTAGAAGGCGCACTCAATATCGTCTACGGCATCAACGATCATCTCTATGATCATACTAAAGATCACATTGCCACCGCCGCTTCCTGCACGACCAATTGTCTGGCGCCGATTGTCAAGGTGATGCACGACAAGATTGGAATTCTGCACGGCTCCATGACGACACTGCATAACATCACCAATACGCAGACCATTGTGGACAAAGGACACAAGGATCTGCGCAGGGCCCGCGCATGCGGACAGTCTTTGATTCCAACCACAACCGGATCGGCAAAGGCCATTACTCAAATATTTCCTGAGCTTGCCGGTAAACTGGACGGCCTCGCGATACGCGTACCACTACTCAATGCCTCACTCACTGACTTCGTATTCGAGACCGCACGCACAGTAACGAAAGAAGAAGTGAACGGATACTTCAACATGGCAGCGAGCGCTGAACTAAAAGGCATTCTTGGCTATGAGGAACGCCCATTGGTGTCGATAGACTTCAAGGATGACCCACGTTCAGCGATTGTTGATGCGCTATCAACAATGGTCATTCATGGAACCCAGGTCAAGGTGTTGGCCTGGTATGACAACGAATGGGGTTACGTCAACCGCATGATGGAACTGGCCAGCAAAATCGCCCGGCATATGTGATGTAACCACGATAGTACCGAATGCGCGCGGTAGTCGTTATTCCATCCTCACTACCTGATAGTCACTTTGAAGACCGACCTGCATAATTATCTGGTAATCACCGCAGGTTACTGGACGTTCACCATCACAGATGGCGCCATACGCATGCTGGTTGTGCTCTACTTCCACCTGCTTGGCTATTCCCCGTTTGAAGTGGCGATGTTGTTTCTGTTTTATGAATTTTTCGGCATCATCACCAACCTGCTGGGTGGGTGGCTAGGCTCACGCTTCGGACTCAACCTGACGATGCATGTCGGCATGGCGCTGCAAGTCATCGCGCTGACAATGCTTACGGTTCCTGATACATGGCTATCTGTGCCGTATGTGATGGCTGCACAAGCGCTGTCAGGAATCGCCAAGGATCTTAACAAGATGTCCGCCAAGGCGGGAGTCAAGACACTCGTGCAGGCAAGCAATTCGTCAAAGCTATTCAAATGGGTTGCCGTACTCACCGGCTCAAAAAACGCACTTAAGGGCGTAGGTTTTTTTACTGGAACCGCCTTGCTTGAATGGGTAGGTTTTCGCAGCGCCCTGATGGTGCTTGCAGGAGTACTGCTGATTACGTTTATCATTACTGCAATCCTGTTGCCTTCGGGTCTCGGCAAAATGAAGTACAAGCCGAAATTCAGCCAGATATTCTCCAAGCACTCTTCCATCAATTGGCTATCGGCGGCTCGGTTCTTTCTGTTCAGTTCCCGGGATGTCTGGTTTGTAGTCGGCCTGCCGGTTTTTCTGTACTCGGTGCTGGGTTGGAGTTTTATCCAGGTGGGAGGTTTTCTGGCTCTATGGGTCATCGGCTATGGGTTTGTTCAGGCATTCACACCAAAACTGTTTGGCGCGTTACACAATCATCAAGGGCCAGGAGGTGGTAGCGCGCGAATCTGGGCCTTCATACTTGCCATACTGCCGGCTGGAATCGCGATAGCGTTAGGCCAAGGTTGGCCACCTGCGATAGTCATAGTTGCAGGTCTGATCCTGTTCGGCATCATCTTTGCGATAAATTCTGCGATCCATTCCTATCTGATTCTGGCATACTCAGACAGTGACAAGGTATCCATGAATGTTGGTTTTTATTACATGGCCAACGCGGGCGGGCGTCTCAGTGGGACACTGCTCTCCGGTTGGACCTATCAGACGTACGGACTTGAGGGTTGCCTGTGGTGGTCAACCGGTCTGGTATTGATTGCAGCAGTTTTATCCTGCAAGCTTCCGGCGTTACTACACAAACAAAACTGACGTAGCGGAAGATACTCAAGCAGCACAAGTATTATTGTCACTCAGCGATAGCCGATGCCTATCAAAGTGTGAAATTCATAAGATGGCGCTGAAATCGGGCGCCGAAGTCTATTTATTTGACAGAGTAATTCGACGATAACTGGCTGAACCCATCACTTCCGTATTATCGCAATCCGTCATCAGGCCTATTGCGCGAATTCGGCCAGAATCAAGATCAAAAAACTGCTTCACATCCTGCTTAATATCGCGTTCTACTCGGCGCCAATCAACGAAATTCTCTGGCGCTCCTGATTCGACAGAAGCGATAACCGCACTATTGGCATAATAAGGATGTGGCCATTGTGAATTGACGGGCTCATGGCTCGCCCACACATAATTAATGACTCGTCTTGTCAGACCAAATGAACCGGTTTTAATGACCACAAACACTCGAGCAGGATAATCAGCGCCGGTCTTTTCTTTTTCTTTGTGGTTATCATAGATATTCTTGATTCGCCATTCCCAGGCAAGGTAAGGCTGATCATTAATATCAATATCAACTTCTTGATAGAGAGACGACGCCGTTTTGTCGCATAACGCTTCAAGCGCCTGCTCTCCATCCGTTTCGATTAACTCGTATTCTGTATTGCCCTTGACAGCTTGTTCTTCCCAGCCAGACAGTGAGAGATCCAGTTCCAGTAACTGAGTGTCAGCGTGTGACAGTGAGGCCATAAATATAGCCACGAAAAACGTCAATATTGAGCGTGATCCAAACATAGAAAGATACTTGAAAATAATTATACAGAATGCGGATTTGTCGTTACGTTTCACTAACACAGATATTAAACCGACCAGAGCCGCCGCCGGACTTATCGCCGGCGGCTTCCACCTTCAGATAAATATAAACTCGCCTGTGAGATTATATAACGCACACTGAAGATTATTAAAGTTGCAGATTATCTAACGAACCGGGCGCTATTCAGTCTAAGAAATTCTCTACGACCTCTGACGCCATCAACTGGCTGGTCGATAAAGAAACCCGTCACACCCAGCCCCAGCAATTGGACTACTTCACCCACCACTGATTGTGGAGCATCATTTGCCTGCAGCGTCAGGAAGCCTTCCTCTGCCCTCAGAGTGTAGGGATGTACTAACGATTGCGCGTGACAGCAAGGGATGGATTTCACCAGTCAAGCGTGCGCCGACCTGCGCAACACCATCGCCATTAAGATCCACTGGCTCTTCGAGAGGCTCGCGTAACAGAAAGCTATCCTTCCCTGGGCCTATGCCCTCGGCGTACATATCTGCAATGGACTGAATGACTTCTTCAGACACCAGGTCTCCATAGCCTGTTGTATCAGTAATATCAACCAGAGAGGCAAGCGGCCCATAGATTGCAGTCAGGTCATTGCCATTCGCGGCATTAAAGATCATGTCATAAGGACGTGAGAAATTACTGCCTGGCTGAATGGATCCATCGGTTATATCTCCATATAACTGAACCAGCGGTAAATCCACGCCCGCAGATGGCATGATCACCTTTTGCAGTTCTATGAGATTTTCAAACTCAAAAGACTGAATAAAGATTCGTTTTGGATCTGTAAAGCCCTCATTTACCAGTGTATCGATCAGCATCTTACCAAGAGACATATTAATTGGCGCACAATCAAGAAACTTGCCTTCTGATTGGAAATAGGTGGGATGCTTGGTCTCCGGATAAATGCCGATCTTCATACCTCTGTTTGCTTCAAACTCATTAACAAGGCGGAGAATCTCCTCCAGCGTGGGAACCTGTAATCTGTCGTCAAATCGAGTGTTATCAGGTCGAATACCGGGGATCCTTTCACGCGCACGCAGAGTTTTAATTTCAGCCAGAGTAAAGTCTTCACTAAACCAACCCGTGAAGGCAACTCCATCGATGAATTTAGTTGTTTGACGATCCGCGAATTCAGGCCTGTCAGAAACATCAGTGGTCATTGTCAGGTCATTTTCATGACGCGCGATCAATCTTCCATCCTTGGTCGGGACAAGATCTGGCTCAATAAAATCCGCACCCTGTAATATTGCCTGCCGGTAAGAACGTATCGTATGCTCTGGCCGGAATCCACTGGCCCCACGGTGGCCAATCACAATGATCTCAGGATTGTCAGTTGCATCAGTTGCGTACAAGCTGCCCATCGGGCTCAGTACTGGAACAATAGCGATTGATAGAGCTAAGAGAGATTTTTTAAATAATGTCATTGCAGAACTCCTGCTGTTTAGAATTAATTGTAAAAATGGTCTTGTTGTAAGCGGGATGATGTTAGGTGCCCGGCAGTTAAGAAAATATGTTGATGTCATGATATTTAAATGACAGTAAAAAGTTTCTCGAGTGGAGATTCGATAAAGAAAGTCACATGTTTGAAGGAAAGATAAATACTCTGAGGCGGCGGACTCAAATCGAACTGAGTTTAATTTTTTCAGCTGCGCTAAACGCCGAACCAGGCAACCAGAATTGGCTGCCTGGCAGACAGACTAAGATGAACTGCGATTCTAAACTCTCAGATCAGGTTCCGATGACTCCGCCATCGTCCTTGGTGATAGCCAGAGTTGCCGAGCGCGGCAGCGTGCCAACGCCTCCCGGGAATGTACTGGTTGGGTTGGCCGCATCGCCATCTTCACCGGGATGCTGGACATTAACGAATAGCGTGCGGCCGTCCGGTGTCTGATCAATGCCTGTGATTTCACATTCCGCAGGTCCTACCAGAAAACGGCGCAAGTCCGTGCCGAGGGGAGCCCCGATAAACGTTTGCTGACCACTGGTGGCCGTCGCCGGACCGCCATCACCCACTCTGCCTGGCACTGCCGCCAGAAGCTGATTATTGGTGATGTCCGAGATGGCGCTGTCGTCGGTCTGAATCCAGATAATGCCGCGATCCTCGCGCGGGTCGAACCACAATCCATCCGGGCTGGAAAACTGGTTGTCTTCCGTGAGTCCGGATAGGTTAACCACGCCGGGTGCATCCGCGCGGGCGCCAAACAGGAATATGTCCCAGGTGAAAGTCGTTGCCGCCGGGTTGTCTCCGTCTTCGCGGCCACGGATGATATGACCGTTGACGTTGCCGTCTGAATCGGGATCATCATCCCTGCCGCTATCATACATTCGCGGGTTAGCAGCATCCAGGGGTTGATTCGCCTGCCTGTCTCCCGCAATCCCGCGACCGCTGTTATTCGTCAGTGTCAGGTAGAACTCGCCGTTAGCGGGGTTGACAGCGGTCCACTCCGGTCGATCCATAGGTGTTGCGCCCAGCAGATCGGCCGCGGAACGTGTATTCACCAGTACGCCGGCCTGACTGCGGAAGGCTGGGGCAACAAGCGGTCCCCGACCAAACACCAGCGGCAACCATTCCCCAGTCCCGTCGTCATTGTAACGTGCTACATATAAAGTGCCGTTATCAAGCATGTCACGGTCGAGATTGGCCGGGTCAAAGGCATCAGCCGTGACAAACTTGTAGACATACTCGCCACTTGAGTCGTCGCCCATATAGAACGCGAGTTGCTGACCCGCTATGAACCGGCTTGGCCAGCAGCCTTCGTGGGCGAAGCGGCCAAGCGCCGTGCGCTTGATAGGTGTGGAACTGGGATCGAAGGGATCGATTTCCACGACCCAGCCATAGCCGTTGGCCTCGTTACGGAAATCATCGAAGGCCGTAGCGCCGACTGCAGGGGTCGTATCGAAACGCCTAAACTGGTTATTGGTCTCGCTGGGTTCACCGGCCAACGTATGCCACTCATAGCCAAAGAATGCTGGGCCAATACCGTAGCGCGACTTATTGCGTGGCAGCCTGTCGCTTTCGGTACTGTCTAAGAAATAACCTGCAAAGTTCTCCTCACAGGTCAAATAGGTATTCCAGGGCGTGAATCCATGGGCGCAGTTGTTGACAGTGCCGCGAGTCGCCCTGCCGTCATTGCTGAACGCGGTCACCATAAACCCGCTGCCAGCGGCCGGCCCGGACAACGTCATCGGTGTATCCAGTGTGATGCGCCGATTGAAGCCGGTATCCACCACCTGCCATTGACCACTACCATCGCGCGTCAACTGGACAACGCTGATGCCGTGGGCGGCCAGCTCCTTGCGTACTTCCTCGGCACTGGTGCGGTTGCCGCTGGCATCAAACGCTTGAGGGTTAGTGTGCAGATAGTTCGTGATGTTCTCATGGTTGACGCATAGCAGACCGTTATCAGAGCTGTTGGAGCCAACGGGGAACGGGAAGAAGTACATACCATCGTGCTGCTGACCGCTTTGTTGTGCCTGTTTGGCGGAGGTATTGTTGGCGGCATTCGTGTCGTCAAAGGCAGGAAATGAGCCGGTGATCGGCGTCCCCCATGGTATCAGCACCTGTACGCTATAGCCCTCAGGAACGGTTACCTGGTCAGCGAGTGTGGTAGGCACTGACTCAAAACCGAGAATGGATGTTCCTAGCGGCGCTTCAGGATCAACACCGCCTCCACTATTGCTATCATCACGCGCTAGCAGCAAGGCGCTGGGGAAAAAGGCCGCAGCCGCCGTGCCTAAGCCGCCAAGCAAGACGTTGCGGCGACTTATATACACCTCAAGCACATCGTTTAACGGGCGATTTCTCACTGGCTGCTCAGGCTCGATTGCGGTGTGCTTTTTGGTTATCGGTAATGTCATGCTGCCTCCTGATTAGTTTATTAGCGCCCGGGTTGGGCCGCGAGATTGCTCAGTGGTATAAAGATAATCATAAGAGGTGACAATAGCTTGACAGGAAGGTTACAGATTTATGACGACAGTTCTCAAACGCACTCAATTGGAAAAGTCTGGATCGTTTGCAGATACTTAGGTAGATTAACGTTCTATTGAGGTGATATTTGTAATCCTAACTTCATAATTACTTACTGGCTTTTGCATCCTTTTTCAAGCTCGGTAAGCAGGTTCGCTGTCTCACTTGCAAGCGCAGACCTGCTCATTGGCTCATCTATTGCATCAGACAAAAGATCCATTAATTCCTGGAGTCTTAACGGAACTTGCAAGTGCGTGCCTTGCTGCTGAGCGTAAAACGTCACTGGTCTTATACTTTCTGCGTATTGAAGCAATAATTCAGATTCACTATTGACGATTGAGTCTTCTGTGGTTTCCATTATCTGTGCTGACATGCGCATACTCGCAACTCTTGATTATCTGTCTACGTTACTGAGCCTATGTAACAGACAGATGACAAAATCCTTACACGGGTGAATATATTTTTAAGTACACTGCGAATAAATAATCTGAGTGAGGCGTAGTCCGGTACAGTATTGAAGAATGTCTCAAGTAACACAATCACACGTTATTTGCACAACCCCTGACACACTCACTGGCGCTAAACCAGAGCGGCTGTAATCCTCGTTTATCTTGCAGGCAGTTAGCCGTATAATGTTAAAAATGTTATCAAATCCATCCAGCAATTCATTGGAATATGAACTAAAGCTCGTCCTGAATCCGGTTGATTTACAGCGTTTTCGGCGCTTGCCCATACTTAGCCAACTCGCCAGCGGTCGCGGCCGCACCCAGCAGCTTAAAAGCGTCTATTTCGACACCCCAGATAACGCCCTTAGGTCTCGTCTGGTGGGCCTGCGTGTTCGGTCCATCGCTAAACGGCAGATACAATGCCTCAAAACACCCGCTGGCAACGGCGCGGGTGACCTGGCCAGAATGGAATGGGAGATGGATATTGCCGGAGAGTTGCCTCAGCTTGAGAAGTTTGAAGACTCTTTAGCCAGCCAGCATCTGGTAGGAATACATGCCGAAGATCTGGCGCCAAGGTTTGCAACATTAGTCTCACGACGTACCCGCATACTGGAAACTAACACTCATGATGTGATCGAGCTGGCCATTGACGAAGGGAGAATCAGCGCACAATTAAATGGTGCGGAATACTCTGAGCCCGTTTGCGAAATCGAACTCGAACTCAAATCAGGATCACCAAAGGCTTTATATGAACTCGCGCTGGCGATTCATCGGGAAATCCCTGTGCGCGTTTTGCACCAGACCAAAGCCGAACGTGGTTATCGGCTGCTTGACGCATCACTGAAGTACTCACTCAAGGCCAATTCCATTGCCCTGAATTCTGCTATCAGTGCTGAATCCGCCATACAGGAGATCATGTATTCATGCCTTGCGCACTGGAAAGAAGCTGAGACTGTTGTACTAAACAGCCACGATACAGAAGGCGTGCATCAGTTGCGTGTAGCACTGCGCCGCATGCATTCTGTATTGAGGCTTTTTAAACCATTAGTGCATGACCAGCAAGTTGATTATATACAAGGAGAACTTAAGTGGCTGATATCAGCGGCAGGCCTGGCCCGTGATCTTGACGTATTTCTGGATGAACTGCTCGCGCCGATCACTACACATTTTAAAGGTGATAATGGCCTGTTCGACTTACGCAGGCAGATTGAGCGAAAGCGCGAAATGGCATATGCAGGCCTGCGTGATGTTTTGAAATCGCACCGCTATACACAGCTGCTACTAAGCCTTGGCCGCTGGTTAGAAGGACGTGGTTGGCGTGAGCAATCACTTGACGAAACAAGCGCAAAACTTTTCAATCCGTTACGACCGCTGACCGATGTCTGGCTGCAGGGTTTATATACGCAGACCTTAAAGCTTGGCGACAAGTTTTCTGATTTGTCAGTGAAAAAACGGCATAGATTACGCATCAGCATAAAAAGGCTGCGTTATGCCACGGAGTTTTTTAGCAGTTTGTATGGCAAAAAAAGTATACCCTTTGTGAAAAGACTAAAAGTACTACAGGATCAACTGGGAGTATTGAACGATATCGCCGCAACAAAAAGCTTTCTCGCTGCACAGATACTTCATGAGGATGAGCAGGCACACACCAGGAACTGCAGTCTGTATGGGGCAGCTGGCATTGTGATTGGCTGGCAATCGCATGATGCATTAAATGTCGAGCACACTGTATGCCAGGCATGGGAAAAGTTTCTAAAGGCAAAGCCATTCTGGAACACGCCATCACCTGAGGGCGTCGCTACATAATAATGATCACGAAAAATCAAATTACAAGACTGACTTTTTCGAAAATACTTTTACTCACTAACTCCAACAAAACCTCTGGTTTGTTCTGCATCTAGACGCTACGCCTACAAACGGCAAATCGTCACTCGTCATTCAGCCATGATCATTGCAAGTGCAATTTCGAACAAATATAACATCTTCTGCAGGCGCTTATTCCTCAATATCTCGCAGTTATTAATACTCCACCCTTAGACGTTTAACAAAATAGACATAATACCTATATAGAATTTATATATTTGCCAAACAGAGATCATCCAGCGTCGGTTTGCAAATGATCACGAATAACAGATTCATTCAATAGCATTTTCGTCTGGCCCAATAAAAATAGTCATAGCTTCATTTCATCCGATTCATCCTTCACCCATTGCCATTGTTGAAGCATGCGTATCTTAATGATATCCGATGTGTACTTTCCACGTGTCAATGGTGTTTCCACTTCTATTCAAACTTTCAGAGATGAATTTATACAACTGGGGCATGATGTCAGTTTAATTGCGCCTGACTATGGCATCGATGTTCCGAATAATGATGAATGGGTTCTGCGAATACCAGCAAGAAAAGTCCTGATGGATCCAGAAGACCGAATGATGAAGCGCGGATATATTCTCCGCCTGGTGGAACAGCTCAAGGCACAGCGTTTTGATATCGTGCATATACACACTCCGTTTATAGCGCACTATGCGGGATGTTTTCTCGCGAAGAAATTACACATCCCTTGCGTAGTCAGCTACCATACTTTTTTTGAGGAGTATTTGTATCATTACGTCCCTTATGCGCCTGCATCATTGATGCGCATGATCGCACGCCGATTTTCCGTCGCACAATGCCACAGCGTTGACGCAGTCATCGTGCCCTCACAGGCAATGCTCACCGCTCTTAGAAATTACGGCACAAAATCAGAGATTCGAGTGATACCAACGGGGATCACTCACGAGCGATTTAATGCTGGAAACCGCGATCGTTTCCGTAGCGCACATTCGATCACTGAGGGCCGATCAGTATTGGTTTACGTAGGCCGTGTCGCATTTGAAAAGAATATCGGATTCCTGCTGAACGTTCTTGCTAATCTGCAATCAAGCATACCCGACATTCTTCTCTTAATCGCGGGAGAAGGACCGGCAGTAAAAGATTTACAACAGCAATCCATTAATTTGAATATTGTCGATAATGTAAAGTTTATAGGCTATCTTGATCGCGAAACCCTGCTGTCTGATTGTTACAGCGCAGGCGATATTTTTGTGTTCGCATCAAAGACAGAAACACAAGGTCTGGTTCTGATAGAAGCTATGGCGCAGGGAGTCCCTGTTGTTTCATTAGCCGCCATGGGGTCTATCGATATACTAGCAGCGGAAAAAGGGGCGTTGATCGCAAAAGAAGACATCAAAGATTTCACAGATAAATTAATAAGGGTTCTTAGCAATAAACAGCTAATGTATAAAATGAGTGAAGAAGGTAAGGAATATGCGGCGCAATGGAATTCGCGTACGCTCGCTGAATCCATGCTCGAATACTACCGGCATATTATTTCGTCAGCGTCAGTTTGATTATTTATTAGCACATTTATTGTATGATATGGCGTTGGTTAGAGTGATCTCCTTTACCAAACTGACTAAACAAGTGGCGATCATCAGGTATGTTTGCTGCCTGGATAGATGGCGCAAACTGACAGTCGACCAAGCAAGCTCCGCAACTCGCCATGCTTGATCAGCAAACCACTGAGTAACCACAGCTTACTGAACTCAATATGCGATAGTTGAACAGTTTTGTTCCGGAACCATCAGGTTGGCGGGGACAATTCGCATTATCGATGCTATGATATTTAGAACTGTAGCATTAGGGGAAATGCCGTGCCGGAATCAGGTTTTGCTCGCAAGCAGGTTGCTATTCTCAGTGCGGATGTTGCGGGTTATAGCCGCCTGACGAGTCAGGACGAAGAGGGCACGCATCGCTTACTAACCCGTGACCTCGAAGCCTTCACACGAAGCATTGACTGGTACGGCGGGCATCTTGCTCACATCGCAGGCGATGGCATACTTGCCTATTTTGAAGCCGTGGATGACGCCTTGTTCTGTGCTGTGGATCTTCAGCGTCGGCTACACAAAAATCATCAGTCTGGTCCTCCCGATAATCGACTTAATTTTCGTATTGGTATTAACTTCGATGAAGTCATTATCGATGGCCAAGAAATCTACGGTAATGGTGTCAATATCGCCGCCAGGCTGGAGGCTCTGGCTTTTCCCGGTGGCATCTGCATTTCTGAGTCTGTATATGAAGCGATAAAACACAGAGCCCCGATCTTCTGCGAGTATGCGGGTCAGTATACGGTTAAAAATATCCCCCAACCCCTACGGGCGTATCGAGTGCGGCTTGACTCTCAGACATCGATATCAAACCAAAAGCACATTGGGGCTTCACACAGATATTTCACAGCAACACCGCTACGTCGCATAACGATCTCTCTCACAACCCTTATTATTGGATTTGTACTGCTAAGTAGCTCATCCTACAACACACTTGAACATGCCGGCCCC
>JBGTHR010000023.1:0-1926 GCA_041746095.1 Gammaproteobacteria bacterium
ATGCCCATATTTCATTCTCCGATTGTAACTTCCGCCTTCAATTTGAGATGTAGCCTACACTGTGCGCCCAGACTAACCCTTGACGGGTAGAAAAGCTTGTCACGGCTCCGCGAGCAATCACCGCCTTAGCATCGAATATATGACGACACCCGCAGCGAATGCTGCTCCAATAGTAATCAGGGGGTGTTCACGCACGTAATCACTCACTGTTTCGAAGGCGTCTTCCGATACATGTCGTGCACCGAGCGCGGTTTCTTTCAGGGTTTCAGACACGTCCGAGGCAGTATCCTTTATACGCCGTTTAGCATTGATGACGCCAGCAGCGGCTTTTTCATTGGCCTCATGAGCCGCGTCAGCTATCTTCTCCGCGACCGAGTCAGTAGTAGCTTCGTTCATTTGAGTTTTCCTGTATTAAAATGAGTATGTAGAAACTAAAGGTTTTTTTCAAAGTCGCCGACCTGTCGTTCTGCCTCCTCTTTGGTGATGCCGTACTTCTCCTGAATCTTGCCGACCAATTGTTCCCGTCGACCCTCGATCTTATCGAAGTCATCATCCGTAATGTCGCCCCACTTTTCACGCGCCTTGCCTTGAAACTGTTTCCAGTTGCCTTTGATTTGATCCCAGTTCATTGTGAATCTCCTGTTTAGTCGAGTGAATGTCTTGTAGATATGGATGTTGAATCTTATCGTCTGGCGATAATCCAGATGGCATGGATGATGCCCGGTATGTAACCCAGCAGGGTTAACAGTATATTCAGCCAAAATTGCCCACCGAAACCGACCTGTAAAAATACGCCTAACGGGGGCAACAAAATGGCTATGATGATACGAATAATATCCATGGTTACTTAGCTCCGGTTTTGATCTTGACTGAATGTAGCTATGCGCTTACATGATTTTATGTAACTTAAGCAATACATATGCCACTTATATCTGGATTGATTAGCAGTCTATATGTATTTCATTATCGCCCTCGCCAGCACCTTGAAATTGCTGAGTGCAAACAGAGTTGATTTCTTATCGCTATTTGGTGGTAATGCCCCCAGTCTGGGGTTGTTATTCACCATGCCTTTAGACGTGGAGTTCTCCGGTCAACATAAAAGCGGCAATCGGATTGCTCGAAAATCAGATTTCCACCTGTATACCAAGTTCTACGACCCTGTCAGGAGGAATGCCATAAAAGTCAGTAGGTCGGGCTGAATTGCGTGACATCAATGCGAAAAGTCTTTCCCGCCACAACATCATACCGAGTTGATCGTTCGTTGGAATCAGGGTTTCACGGCCTATATAATAGGTAGTCGTGTCCGGATCCACATTCATCCCCTGTTTGCCTGCAAGTCTGATTGCGGTGGAAATGTTGGGCTGTTGCATAAAACCATAATTCACAATAATCCGATACAGCCCGTCGCTGATAGTTTCTATCTCAAGCCGATTTGATGCGGAGATTCTAGGTTCATCCGCGGTTTTTATTGTCAACAGTATGACCTGCTCATGTAAGACCTGATTGTGCATGAGATGGTGCTGTAGCATCGGAGGAGTATTGGTGCGCGTACGGGTTAAAAATACAGCGGTGTCCGAGACACGCGCGATGGATCCGTGTTTGATTTTCTCAAGTAACGCGTCCATGGGTTGGCAGTTCTGCTTGAGTCTCTATGCGAGCAGCATCCGGCCACGCTGCCAGGTAGACATGAGGATGAAAATACTGATTGCGGTAATGATTGGATACCATCCGCCGTTAGCTAACTTGAGTAAATTGGCGCCAAAGAATGCAAGGTCTATTATCAGTAATATCATGATTACTGATAATGCTATGACAGGATGCCAGTGCCAGCGCTTTAGAATGACAAAGAAAATCAATATGGTCGTTATCACCATATCCGTGGATACTACAATACCATAGGCTGAAGACAGGTTGCTGGATGACTGG
>JBGTHR010000024.1:0-4959 GCA_041746095.1 Gammaproteobacteria bacterium
TTCTGTAATCAGTAGTTTTGCCTCCCCATTGTCAGATAGGGTCGAGAAACGCACAAACGCCGGTGCTTTGTGTTTGCTGACGATATAGATCCACGCAATTCCTGCGAAAACGAACCGATAGGCGTAATGTCCTTCGGCTCTGGTCCATGTCGGTTGCACTATCAGATCTAATTGAAGGTAGCCTTCGCTAACGACAGGGCACATTATGAACGGATATTTATCCGGTGGGCCTGGTGATTCCGTTTCGAGCATACTTCTCAGAATCTCTTCGTGTGGGCCGAGGCTAATTTGCTTGAACAACGGCAGCGTAGACACCGATGCGCGCCAAAGAACTGAGAGTGCAAAGAGCTTGAATGGTTTATATTCAATGCCTCCTAAGTGAACGAGGTCTCCTTCTCTGCGGGATGTTATTCCAGCACGACCGTCAAATACCAAGCTCGCATATCGCTCATTTTTACTAAGGCATGATTCGCACTCAGTACATAGTAAATGTTCTCGAATTCCCTTTTGTTCCTTCCTCGGACGGGTTTTCGGAGAGTCGGACAGAACGTGAAATTGGTGTTTATTGTCGTACAATGGTTTATAAATAAATTCCGGGATGATGTGCGAAAGGACCAAGACACGTCTTTTCCCGCAGAGACGGCAATGCATGTTTTTTATTCGTGCTAATGCTGGGTTCACTTTCGCCAACGGTTAAAAGGATCAAAGCCCTCAAATGAATGAGTTAGAGGCCATATCTAAATGCCATCATCCAATGTGAATCCTTTCCATGAGGTAGCACAGGCAATCCTGCCGAATGATGCGTTCATCCATGGTAAGCATTGAAGGCATTACCGATTTTTTGATCGTGAGTCTTTTATGATCGTTGCAAAAATACTCTTTGGTCACGTCTCTTCCTTGTTCGTCTTCGGCAATAACCAGTAGTTCTTCGGCATTACGCACGGCGCCAAACGAGGCGCCAATCGGCAGCTCGCAAAAATTGAATTGCTCGATGTCGTCCTCGAAATTTAGATCCGCGTCTTTATCCGCAAAACTGAAGGTAATATCCCCCGGAATCAAAACTCTGGCGACAGTGTGGAACAGATCGATGTCGTGTGTGGCTACCTGATGTTTCGGTATTTCGGAGAGGTGTACACACGCATCCAGAAACTCAAAGGCGTGATGATTGCCAAGCGCATCACCTGCTTTGCCGCATTCCAGAGTGACTGCGGGACAGTGTTTAGAAAATGCCATGGACTGAACTCCCAGTGGGCGCAGGAAATAGACCACGGTGCGGCTGAACAATGTGGCGAGTTGCAGGTGCTCTGACTGCAGTGTGTTCAGGCAGGCAAAATGCGGGTTATGTCCACTGTTGTTATGGATGTCAACACTGGCAAAGACATCCCGTCGCACCATAGTATCGACGATAGATGCCATCATCATGGATTCTGCTGACTGTGCTTCGCCGGCGCCCGGCCATATACGATTATAATCAGGCTGGGTTTCCAATCTTCTCAGACCAAGTTTCGCAGCGCTTATATTGCCGAAGAAGATTGAAACCGCGCGTGGTAATGTTTTATGAGCGTATTTTTTAAGCAGAGATTGTATTGCAATTAATCCAGTGTCTTCGTTGCCATGCAGCAAGACCGAGATAAACAGGGGTTCGTGTCTGCGGCCCTGTAGATGTAACAGTGTAGGACCAGGAAATATTCGATGCAGCTCTGTTGCTGAGACATCCAGCAGGTCGTTTGGTATACGTTCCAGTTGTGTGAGCATGGTCATCAGTGCATTCCGTCTTGAACTATCATGATGAACGCGGACAAGGCATGACTCTTAAGACTAATTGAGCGGCCATTCATGTACTGGCAAGCCACTCCGCTGTTGTTGTATATAGGCCGCTGTCATATCTTTCATGTTGTCTCCATGCCGTGCTATGAACTGACGTTGCCAGTTACATCCATTCTGTCTGGTCTCAATGCGTCGTCGAATAATATTCAGATAATAATCACACTCGCTGGATTCGATGCCGAGCGAGTGCAGCCCCTTGTGGGCCAGCGGTATAAGATGTTTCAATAGCAGTTCACGTATGCCGATCTTCCTGTCATTCAACCACAGTATATTGGATTGCAGGCCATAGCGCGCCGCCTGATAGAAGTTATCCCTGACCTGAGTGAATGCCATTTGAGCAGGGAAGTCATCTACCTCTTCATACAGCGCCTGTAACAGGCCATAGAAAAATGCTGCGGTTGCGATGGCATCAACAATGGTAGTGCTTGCGGGCAACACGCGATGCTCAATGCGAATATGCGGATTACCCTTGTCATCAAATCCGAGCAGTGGACGATTCCAGCGCCATATCGTGCCATTATGCATACGCAGATGGTGGAGTTCTTCAACAGGTTTATCTAATACATTAGGCAGCAGCACTGGAAAATGTTGCAGATTTTCTTCAAAGCATTCCATGATGGATTCACGGGCATAGCCGGAACCCAGACTGGCTCGGCGCACTGGCCCCTGCGATACTCCGCCGAACCCGGCGACATCCACCGATTGTTCAAATAATGGAATACGTGTTTCATCCCAAAGGTCCTGTGCAAACAGATACGGTGAATTTGCACAGGCCGCAATCATGGGTGCCGAGATCGCAATCGATGCATTATAATAATGATGTGCTCGATCAACCGGCACCTGGATGTGAATCTGAAACGATGTGGTGGCGGATTCAAGCATGACATCGTGATGTGTACTGTGAAGATGCTGCACGCCAATGATATCCAGCTCGATGGGCCGACCTTCACGAAGCCGCAGCACCTGTTCGTTCAGCGCGCGATATCGTTTCATAGCCGACATGTTGCCAAGATTAAGTTGACTGGCTTCAAGCGTAGGCAGGATGCCAATCATCAGCAGTTGTGTGTTCAGGTCTTTTGCAGCGCGGCTGGCCCTGGCCCATGTGTGCTTGAATTCCTGCTCAAATAAACTCAGCGCCTTACCCATAAGATACTTTGGCTGAATATTCAGCTCGACATTAAAGCGCGCCAGTTCTGGAGTGACCAGTGGATCATCCATGGTCTTGATAAACGCAGTATTAATCGGCGCCGGTGCATAATCTGCATCGACCAGCCATGCCTCAAGTTCAAACCCAGCCTTGAGGCGGGTATCCTCGATCAGGCCCTGTCGAATCCAGTCGGCAAGCAGTTGCGTTTCGGTCGTGAGACGTTGCGTAAAGCGCCGGAAGTCGGTTTCTGTGAACCGGCTGCTGGTAATTTCCTCCCCCAATGAAATGCTCCAGTTTCTGCGGGATCAGGTTATTGAGCGCTAACTAATCCAGCTTTCTCGAGGGAGTCAAGCAGATGTTGCAGGCGATCCGGTGTGCCTATATCAGACCACTGGCCAGTGTAGTGCGTGCCGCTGACCTGTTTGTCGGAAATAGCCTTGTGCAGCAGCGGCGCCAATGGAAATTTGCCTGGCCGGCTGCCTTCAAACAGTTCCGGTCGGTAATAACCAATACCGCTGAATGTGAGACGTCTGCCTTCATGCATGCTCAGTTTGTCACCCGATAGAAAAAAATCACCTCCTAAATGTTGCGGCGGATTATCGACCAGTATCAGATGAGCCAGATCACCGGCATGAATTATTACAGGTTTGATGGGATAGGCGCACCAGATGTCTGCATTGACTACGACGAAAGGTTCGTTACCCAGTAAGGGCAGTGACTGGTAAATACCGCCACCCGTTTCCAGCGCATCCGCACCCTCATCTGAATAAATGATGGACACTCCGTAGCGTTCGCCATCACCCAGGGCCTCTTGAATCTGATTGCCGAGATACGAGAGGTTGATGACTACCTGCTTGAAGCCGTTCTCCGAGAGATTGACTAAATGATGCTCGATCAGTGTCTTGTCACCGATTTTCAGCAGCGGCTTTGGAGTCGTATCGGTGAGCGGCCGCATACGTTCGCCGCGGCCTGCAGCCAGTATCATGGCCTTCATGGGTTGAGATAAAGGGTGGGGATATGGGTCAGGATAAGCTCATGCAATTCACTTGTTTCCTGGTAGCGTGCACTCACATCAATGATATAGGCAAGTGTACGGGGTATGTCCTTGAGGTAGCCGGGTTTTGAATCGCGTTGGTTGAGCCGGGAAAATATCCCGATGGCCTTGAGGTGACGCTGCATACCCATCAGGTCAAACCATTTGAGAAAGGTTTTGCTGTCTGTCTCTTTCATGACTCCCCGCTCAACCGCCATGTTGAGGTAATCGAGCGCCCAGGCTTCTACCCTAGCATTGGGCCAGGCTATATAACAATCACGCAGCAGGGAGACCAGATCATAGGTTACAGGCCCACGTACGGCGTCCTGATAATCGAGCACACCAGGGTTGCTGCTCCAGGTCAATAACAGGTTTCGGGAGTGATAGTCCCTGTGTACAAAGACCTGGGGTTGAGATAATGCCGATTGCGCAAGCTGCTCAAATGCCTTGTCCAGCGTAAGGTTCATAACATAATCCAGCTCAAGACCAATATGCCTTTCAAGAAACCACTGTTTGAACAGATTCATTTCCTGCAGGAGCAATGCATGGCTGTAGGCAGGCAGGGTTTCCGGGTTAATCGTCTGAATGCGCAACAGAGTATCGATTGCATCCCGATACAGCAGTTTTACCGTTTCACGCGAAAGGTGATTCAGGTAAAGCTCATCGCCGAGATCACCCAGCAGGAGAAAACCCTGCTCAAGATCTAAATGATGTAGATGAGGCACATTGATATGTGCAGTTTGCAGCTGCTGAGTGATGTCCACAAACGGATGGCAGTCTTCGTGTTCAGGCGGTGCATCCATCAATACATACGTATGTGGTTGGGTGAGCACGCGGAAATAACGGCGAAAACTGGCATCGCCCGCCAGATCAGTCAGTGTGAATTCATGCAGGCCGACCTTCTCTCTCAGCCAGATATTCAGCGATTGCAGTCGTTTGTCAGTTTGCACCA
>JBGTHR010000025.1:0-5126 GCA_041746095.1 Gammaproteobacteria bacterium
ACCGGTACCTTTGAAGATACTATCTGACAGAAAAGTGTCTACTATTCATATCTGCTTACTAGTCTATAGTGTTTCTAAAAACGCCTGCTCAATCGTAAGATGGCAGCTTTAAATTATTCGGGCAATCGTTAGTGTGTTTATTAACTGCTCAATATGGGAACGTAAGTTTTACAATGTGTCTAATGTGCAGATGAATCATAACTGGAATAACTCGCGAACGTATTAAAAAACTAATCGGTCACTTGCATGAATATTTCAAACCCGATAAAAAACAGTTTATATACGCTGTTACTTGCACTTAGCCTTCACGGTTGTAATCAGGAAGCTCCCCCAGCCGAACAAAAGCCTCCGGAAGTCACTATCGCGACACCACTGGTTAAACAAATCACAGACTGGGACGAATATACCGGCCGCCTTGATGCCGTTGAATCTGTTGAGGTTCGCGCCCGCGTCAGCGGGTATCTTGAGTCAATTCATTTCGGGGACGGTGCACTTGTCGAGAAAGGCGATTTGTTATTCGTCATTGATCCGCGTCCCAGCCAGGCGCGTGTGGATGAAGCGAAGGCTCAATTAACCAGCGTAAGCGTGCGGCTCCAGCTGGCCAAAAATGATCTTGAACGCGCGCAGCGTCTGTTCAAGTCGCGGGCCATCTCTGAAGAGGAGCTAGACTCTCGAACCCAGCAGCAGCGTGAGGCCGTAGCCGCTCTCGAAGCGTCAAAGGCTGCATTGCAGACCACCGAGCTGGATCTTGAATTCACGCATGTAAAGGCGCCGATTTCCGGACGAATCGGCCGTAAGCTGGTGACTGAAGGCAACCTCGTGAGTGGGGGTTCTGCCGGTTCAACGCTGCTAACAACCATAGTTTCTCTGGACCCGATCCATGTCTATTTTACGGCGGACGAGCGGGCTTTTTTGAATTATGCAAGACTTGATAAGACTGGCGCCAGGCCAAGCTCGCGCACTACGGCTAATCCTGTTCGTCTGCAACTGGCCGATGAAAAAGGCTTTCCGCACGAGGGCCATATGGACTTTGTCGACAATCGCATCGACGAGGCAACGGGTACAATGCAGGGCCGGGCCGTATTTGATAATCCGGACCGGATTTTGACGCCCGGACTGTTTGCCCGCGTGCAACTTCTGGGAGAAGGGCCTTATGAAACGTTACTCATACCGGACGAAGCGATAGGAACGGATCAATCCAAAAAATTCGTCTACACCGTCGATGATCAGAACGTAGCACAGCGCCTGCCGATTGAACCCGGCCGTATGCTTGGCGATCTGCGTATCATTCGCGAAGGTTTAAAGAAGACAGATCGCATTGTCATTAATGGTATTCAGCGGGTAAAAGCCGGTTCGCCCGTAACTCCGGATGTCAAATCCATCGAGGATCCGGACAGCATCGCGCAGACCAAGCCTTAAGCCAGCGTGAAATTCGGGCATTTCTTCATTGAACGGCCGCGCTTTGCCGCGGTGCTTTCCATTCTGCTGGTTATTGTCGGGCTGCTCACCTATTACGGATTGCCGGTTGCACAGTATCCGGAAGTGGCCCCACCGACAATCGTAGTCAGGGCAACCTATCCTGGCGCGACTCCGGAAGTCATTGCCGACACCGTCGCGACACCCATTGAGCAAGAAGTCAACGGTGTTGAAAACATGCTGTATATGACGTCCCAATCGACTACCGATGGCGTCATGTCACTCACCATTACATTTGCGCTGGGTTCCGATCTCGATACCGCACAGGTGCTGGTGCAAAACCGCGTGGCGATTGCCGAACCGCGTTTGCCGGAAGAGGTGCGGCGCCTGGGAATTACCACAACCAAGAGCTCACCCGACCTGATGATGGTCGTGCACCTGGAATCACCCGATAATACCTATGATCAGCTGTATATCAGTAACTACGCGTTTTTGCAGATTCGCGATGTTTTGGCACGCATTGATGGAGTTGGCGACATTACTGTGTTCGGTGGCAGTGATTACAGCATGCGGGTCTGGCTCGATCCGGAGCGTCTTGCCTCTTTCTCGTTGACTGCTGGCGATGTGGTCAGTGCATTGCAGGCGCAAAATGTACAGGTGGCCGGCGGCACGCTGGGTCAGCCCCCCATGCCTGCCGATAATGCATTTCAGTTGGCGGTTAATACACAGGGTCGGTTTATCAGCGCCGATCAGTTTGAGGATGTCATTATCAAGACGGGTGAGGATGGACGGCTTACTCGAGTCAGTGATGTCGCTCGAGTCGAGTTGGGTGCGAGGGATTATGCCACCAACAGCTATCTGGATGGAAAACCAGCGGTCGCGCTGTTGATCTTTCAGCGGCCCGGCAGCAATGCCCTGGAAACCGCAGCGGCCGTTAAGGCCAAAGTGGCGGAGATGGCCGATAATTTTCCCGAGGGTCTGGCCTATCGCATCGTCTACAACCCCACAGACTTCGTAGAAGAGTCTGTCAATGCCGTGTATCACACGATCTTCGAGGCGGTGGTGCTGGTGATACTGGTCATCATCGTATTTTTGCAGAACTGGCGGGCCGCCGTCATTCCTATCGTTGCGATCCCGGTGTCTCTAATCGGGACTTTCGCGGTCATGTCAGCGTTCGGATTTTCACTCAACAATCTCTCTCTGTTTGGCCTTGTACTCGCGATCGGCATTGTGGTCGATGATGCAATCGTGGTCGTCGAGAACATCGAACGCAAACTTGAGGATGGACTTTCGCCACGCGAGGCGGCGCACGTTACCATGGATGAAGTGGGCGCGGCGCTGGTTTCCATAGCGCTGGTGTTAAGCGCCGTGTTCATCCCCACCGCCTTCCTGACCGGCATCACCGGACAGTTCTTTCGCCAGTTCGCGCTCACCATAGCGGCTGCAACCGTTATCTCCGCCTTTAATTCATTGACGCTGAGTCCCGCATTGGGCGGTCTTCTGCTCCGAGCCAGAGATGCGCCGAAAGGCCGTTTTGACCGATTGTGGGATACGATTTTGGGGCCTCTGTTCAGGGGATTCAACAAGGCATTTGATAAGACCCGCAAAGGCTATTCAAATCTGGTCTGCAGAGTGGTGCGCCGTCCCGCCGTGTCATTAATTGTCTTTGTCGTAATGATCGGCTTAACGGTGTTTGCTTTTCAGCGTGTACCCGGAGGTTTTATACCGGATCAGGATCAGGGCTACGTCATTGTCGCCATCGAGTTACCGAAAGGCGCTTCACTTGAACGCACCGATGAGGTCGTGCGGCGTGTAACCGATATCAGTCTTAAGACACCAGGCGCCTACCGGGCCGTAGGATTTGCCGGATTCTCGGGTGCGACCCGCACTGTGGCCGCCAACGCAGGGGCGGTGTTTGTGCCTTTAAAACCGTTTGCCGAGCGTGAGGAGGGGGATACTGCGGCCGCATTGGTGGGTCGTCTGCAAGGCGCGCTGGCGGAGATTCAGGAGGCGCAGATCTTTGTTATCGCGCCACCACCGATTCGAGGCTTGGGGACCTCGGGCGGTTTTAAGATGATGGTGCAGGATCGCAGCGGCCGCGGCTTGCAGACACTTGAGGCGGCAACAACAGATCTCATTACACAGGCCAATCAGACGCCTGGCCTGGAACGGGTATTCAGTACGTTTAGCACCAACACTCCACAATACTTTCTCGATATTGACCGTTCTCGTGCCGAGATGCTTAATGTACCGGTGGGGAACGTGTTTGAGACTCTACAGGTGTTTCTGGGTTCGGCGTTTGTCAACGACTTTAATCTCTTCGGACGCACCTATAGAGTCACCGCACAGGCCGATGCCCCATATCGACTTGAGCCCTCTGACATTGCGCAGCTGCGAGCGCGCAGTACTACCGGTGCAATGGTGCCTCTTGGTTCTATACTTGACATTCAAACTACCACAGGACCTGATCGTGTCGTGCGTCATAACCTCTATCCGACGGCAGAGATTCAGGGCAGTGCTTCGTTTGGCGCCAGCTCCGGTGAGGCGCTGGCAAAGATGGAGAAACTGGCGAGTGATCTATTGCCCAATGGCCTTGATTTTGAATGGACCGAAATCGCATTTCAGGAGACTCAGGCGGGTAATATTGGACTGCTGATTTTTCCGTTAAGCGTGTTATTTGTGTTCTTACTGCTGACGGCACAATATGAAAGCTGGTCATTACCACTGGCGATCATTCTTATCGTTCCCTTGTGTCTGCTGTTTGCGATCCTGGGAGTATGGATGCGCGGTATGGAAAACAATATCCTGACACAGATCGGGTTTGTAGTGCTTATCGGTCTGGCCAGCAAGAATGCCATTCTTATCGTGGAGTTTGCCAAGCAGCATGAGGATGCGGGTTCAGACCGTTTCAATGCGGCGACCGAGGCCGCCCAGTTACGCCTGCGGCCAATCCTGATGACTTCGTTTGCCTTTATCCTTGGTGTCGTGCCACTGGTGATCGCTTCGGGGGCCGGCGCCGAGATGCGTCAGGTGCTAGGCACAGCGGTGTTCAGCGGTATGCTGGGTGTAACGCTGCTTGGGCTGTTTCTGACCCCGGTATTTTATGTGGTGATACGCGGGTTGGTCACACGGCGCGAGGTTAAGGACGACTCCGGTGTAAAAAAACCAACATCATGAGCCAAACGAGCCTTCAATATGCGTGCATCGGATTGTTACTGGCGCTGACAGGATGCGCTGTCGGGCCGGATTATCATCAGCCTCAAAACAACGACGTGGATCCTGAATTTGTACGTCTTGATTCGATTAGTTATAAGACAGATGAACCCGTAATAGAGTGGTGGCGTGAGTTGCATGATAAACAGCTGAGCGAGTTCATAGAACTTGCGTTTGCACATAATCATGATCTGCGTATTGCTGAAGCCAACCTGAGGGCCGCGCGCGCCTTTCTGAACGAACAAGAGCTGGAACGCTATCCGATAGTGACCGCCGCCGGCAGCGCCACTCAGCAAAAGTTTACCAGTGGGGGAGGACAGACAACGCAGACCGGGGGCCAGGGCAGCGATCTCAGCAACGACTTTTATGATATCGGTCTGGATGCGAGCTGGGAGCTGGATTTTTTTGGCCGTATTCGGCGTTCGGTCGAGGCCCTGTTCGCCGAGTATGAGGCGGCCGACGCCATGCGGCGTGACACACTGGTGACAGTTTCTGCC
>JBGTHR010000026.1:0-3885 GCA_041746095.1 Gammaproteobacteria bacterium
TGACAGTTGTTAAATCTGTGATTGAGTTCAAAGTACTTTGTGATAAGCGACAGACACGGTTGCTTTAGGGAGGTGTGTGGCTAAGTACGTCCAGCAAACGATAAGGTTTTAGTACGTCGGAATTAGCAAACGCACCTCTAGCCTTGATGGATTTCAGGCGCTACTTAACAGCTGCCATTTCTAGCGTAGCGGAAAATTCTAGGGCATGGATTCGGTTCTTCTGAATACCTTTGAGAATGCAAAAAGACTGATCCAGATCGTCGTTAATTCGCACGATTGCGTCCTTACGTTATTTATCTGTGATTCCATTTTAATTTTAGATCAGCGAAAGATGCGAACTAGATCTCTGACAAGAAGAATGGTGCATAAAAGCAAATGTCTGTTGCAAATGATAATGATTCGTAATATTGTTATTGCAAAGATTGGCTTGATATGGAGACGCTCCTATGCTCGAAAAGTAATTTATAATTGCAAGTCGTACTGAGGTGATTGAGTCAGCCATGTTTTATCTGATGACTCAATTCGCGCGTAGCCCGAATGCCTGGCTTGCGTATGCCATTGTTGAGCATCTCAATATGCTGCTAGGGCATTTCAGGGCAGATTCATCCAGGTATCCCGTCTATGCCCGCCTTTTGCCTGTATGGGAGGCGTTGATTCCTGAATATCGGATTTTCAGAAATATACCAATTACGCTGACTCAATTGACCAGTCCTCTTGCGGCCACTATTCATTAACGATTCGCTAAGCACGAACAACTCACAGGTTACGATCAAGACTATTGAACGTATTCACCGAATCACTCGTTTAATTCATCAAATCAAGAGGAAAACCATGGAAACGACATCTGAAATTACTCCACTCAAATCTGTAACACTTCCACGCCTGGATTCGCAGGTGCCCGATTTTGAAGCCATGACTACACATGGCGTCCTGCGCCTCTCCGACTTTAAAGGCAGTTGGGTGATTCTGTTCTCACATCCGGCTGATTTTACTCCGGTATGTACCACCGAATTCATGGCCTTTGCTGAAATCGCGCCAGAATTGAAAAAGCGCAAAGTCGAACTGCTGGGCCTGTCCATTGACAGTGCCTTCTCGCATGTTGCCTGGATGCGCAACATCAAGGAAAAATTCGGTGTGAATATCGGCTTTCCGGTGATTGCCGATTCAACCCGCAAGGTGGCCAGTCTGTACGGCATGATCCATCCGGAAGACAGCACAACTGAAACCAGCCGCTGCGTATTTATCATCGACAGCAAGGGTGTTATCCGCACGATGATTTATTACCCGCTTTCCACCGGCCGGAACATGGACGAGATCATGCGTGTCATCGAGGCCTTGCAGACCAGCGATCAACATGGCGTTGCCACGCCTGCTAACTGGCGTCCGGGTGACTCCGTGATTGTGCCTCCGCCACAAACTGTCGAGAGCGCCGAGCAGCGCGTGAAGGAAGGATATGAGTGTACAGACTGGTACTTCTGTAAAAAAGCGGTTTAGGGAGCACAACTAATGCCGTGCGTCACCGCTGATGGCAGTTTGACTGAAGTGGCAAGGGCAGTCCTCATTGCCCTGCAAACTCGAACCTCGCTTGAGGCGGTGGCAAATGCGACTGACCTGCCTCTGTTTCGTATTCGCGCCAGCGTGCGTGAAATGCATACAGCAGAGCTGCTGACCGAACAGAGCGGTGAGTATGAGATCACAGCCAAGGGTGCAGAAACGCTTGAACTAGGATGATGGCTGTCTGCATCAGTAATGCGGAATATTAAGTATGTTTGTCAGACGATATTGTCATTCGTTGAGTGATTTTCGACCCACCGAACTGGAGCAGATTCGGCAAACACTGATCAAAGATGCGCATATATTGGCGAATCTTTTCTGCGAACCGCGAGATGAGCTAAGCCGTGCATTGAATTGTGGTTTGGCGCTGATAGGGACTCTGATTAACGAACAAGGCCGACGCTGTGTGTTCATTGAATATAAAGGTTCTCAATGTGTCGCACCGCTCGATTCGGTTAATTGAGAAGATATTTTTCGACAGGACTTGTTGTGAATGGTCTGATTTTACCAGCAGGCTTGAGGAGCACCGGCATGAATGATTTCAGCAAGAAAGCCTCTATTGCGGAGAGAATGGATTCCGCATATGAATACTATTGTTCGCGATACGGGGCTGGGCCAATCGGCAATATGGAGAATCAATTGCGACTCAGCGAGGCGGAACGAGTGGCCGCAGGTTGCGGAGAATCCGCCGTGCGTCTCATGGGTGATTGGCGACAAGTCTTACGGCAACTACCTCAACTAAAAAAAGTGCGGGCAGTGACGTGTAATCAACATGCCGTACATGAACTATATGAGTCTATAGTAACGTTGAGATCCTCGGTCATCTGGGGATTATCGACAATTAAGAAATCAATCTGCGCCTGCTGCTGAAACGCTGGCATTCAGGTTTTGCCGTCACTGAGGAAACCGCCTCAGGTTGGCGCGAAAGTTTGCAATTTTTCGATCGTGATGGCAAGGCCATGCATAAGATATTTCTTACCGAAGATAGTGATGTTGATTATTTTTATGATTTGATTGATGCGTATGCCGCCCCCGATCAAACCCCTTCAGAAGTGGTTATGGACTATCCGCTGGCGCAACCTGAAGGGCTGGATAGCGCGATTGATGTCATCAGCTTTCGAGCGGGCTGGGATGCGATCCAGTAGTTTGATGATTTTGTCGCCTTATTGTATCGCTACCATGTCAATCGCCTACAGGCCTTGCGTCTGGCAGGTCAGAAACGCGCCTGCCTCGTAGCCATCAGCAGGCCGCTAGTGATCTTTGAAGTTGTGCGTGATTCGGACATTCCCATTACCGTGTTAGTAGCAAATCCCGGAGTTATGCAGATGCATACCGGGCGTGTGTGCAGTTTAAATCGCGATGCGGGTTGGCTAAGTGTGCAGGATAATAATTTTAGCCTGCATCTTAACGAGGATGCGATTGCCAGCACCTGGATGGTTAATAACCCGACTGTTGATGGTGTGGTCACCTCACTGGAATTTTATAGTCAGGAGTGCGCAATGATTGCCCAGCTTACCGGTCAACTTGAACTTGGTCTGGCAGGAGATGCCAGTTGGCGACGTATTCTGAGTGCGATGATACAACCGCGTGTATCGGTCAGCAATTGATGCGGGAGACAAATGAATACCACTAAGGGAAATAGCTTGATCAGGTTAAAAGATATCTATCTTATCATCCTCTTGCTGATCGCCATGGCGCTGGCATCGCTTCGTGTACATGCCGGGGCTCGAGTGATTGACGCAGCAGGGGAAACAGTGGTGATTCAGGACAGCTCGCGTATTGTATTGATGGCAGTGAACTCACCAAAATTATTCATGCCATAGGTGCGCAAGATCGCTTGGTTGGCATCGATAATTCCAGCTCCAGGCCGACGGCCACCCAGGATGCAGGTACTGCAGAGGTATTTCAACAGTTGCGCGCTTCAGGCATTAGCATATTGACACTACCCGATTTGAGTGGTGTACCAGGAGCCACATTGCGTATCTTGAGAGCAAGTCAGTCACTTGATTTGCAGGATGAAGGTATTGAGCTGATTGGCATGCTTTGTAAACAAAGGAATCAATCAGAACTAGGTGAATTGAATTTCCAAGTGCACCATGAGCAACGGCGTTAAAGACCTCGAAAGGCGTCCGATAGGTGAGGCACGTACGGGCGTATTGGTTTTGATGCCAGTAATCACCAGAAATACGCACCTGAGGTGGCCTCACCAGTGAGGCTGATCTGGCTGGCCGCACCCCAGAGCAGGGCGGATTTTAGTTATAAGTAAAGTCCTCTTGGGAGCATAAAATATTTTGTGTGGCAGGATGCTGTTAAATATATTAGTGTCGCTAT